>JAZONA010000109.1:0-24448 GCA_045654265.1 Faecousia sp. | reverse complement strand
TGCCCTACAGCCTGGGCTCTTACTGTGGCAACCAGGCAGCATCTACGCCTCTGGCCGCTGCCATCGCTGTCTACGGCTACTACGCTGCTATCTACTTCGCAAAGTAATCTAAACCCGTAAGGGCGGTCATCGACCGCCCCTACAATATAAAAAAGACGGCCGATGGCCGTCTTTTTTATATAAACCTTTGGGCGTAAGCGCATCGGCGGCACAAATCTTCCGTGGCCTTGCGGCAGCGGAAGCCTTCCACCATAGCTACCGCCCGAGGGGTAGACATGATCTGATCGACACTCTGGGTAAAAATATTGCCCAAATTCACGATGCCTTCACTATCTAAGCAGCAGGGAACCACCGTGCCATCGCACAGAATGCCGAAATGATCCCGCATGCCGTAGCAGGTTACTTGCGCACCTTGCACCGGAGCATCCTTGTCCGGCCAGGTGAACCGCTGCCCCCATTCCAGATACAGCTTTTCCCGGATTCGGAATCCACGGGTGTTGGGACTCCACTCGCCGGGTAATAATTCTTGCAGAACTTGCAATGTTCGGTTATTCATCCCTCCGTCACAGCCTTGATTCCATAGCCGCAGAGAAATCAATGTGCCTGCAGTGGTAGCTGCCTCAGCAAAATCTGCTACCTGACGGAGATAAGCCCGATGTGCATCTTCCCCACCGGCTTCAAAACTGTGAATGGAAATGCTGACTTTATGTGCCCCGGCAGCTATAATTTCGTCGCCTTTGGCATGTAAAAGGGTACCGTTGGTGGTGATCACCGAGCGAAATCCCCGTTCTGCTGACATACGCAGAAATTCCGGCAGTTCCGGGTGCGTTAGAGGCTCACCCATGAGATGATAATAAATATAATCCGTTACGCCGGATAGCTTCTCCAAAATCTGCGCAAATTCCTCCCGACACATCCGCCGAGGCTTCCGGCTGTGACCGTGACAGAAGGAACAGTGCATATTACAAATATTTGTGATCTCCACATAAACTCTGGAATACATAACAGCCCTCCGGACTTTGATGAAAATATTGTAGCATATTTCCTGCAGTGGGTAAAGTTTTTCTTGAGAAATGTTCGGAAGTTTGCTACAATGATTGGAAACAAAGGAGTTTGACTATGAGAAAAACATGCTTGATATTACTGTGCATCCTGATCTGCTGGACGCTGGTCACCCCGGCTGCTGCTGCCGAATGGGATGGGGAATTTACCGAAAAACTGATACTGGACAATGGAAAGGTATTTAGCGGCAAAGAGGAAGGCAGTATGCAGTGGAAACTGGCAAAGGTAAGCCGGGAGTTTAAAGCCTATCTGTATGTGCTGACGGAGGCTACCATCGGTGATCAGGATCCGAAAGCTTATGCAGAAAAATATTATATTACCCAAAAACTGGGATGCGGCGAAAAGCAGGACGGAATTATGCTTTTCTTGTGCATGGATCAGCAAAAATGGGTGATTTATGCCAACGGTTTGGGAGATCAGGCGGTTTCTGAGGAAGCAGTTCAGGCTATTGGCGACAAAATTCGTCCGGAATTGGTCGAGGGAGATTTTGTGCAAGCAGTATCGATCTTTGAACATGAATGTATGAAGTATTTGGAAGCAGAGGTCAATCGGGAGAAGTATCCGGTGCGTGAAGGAACCAAAACGGTCATATTCTTTTGCGCTGCTGCAGCGCTGATCGTTACCGGTATCGTAAGATCTGTAAAGAAAAAAAGCGGACTGTTTGATAAACACCCCAAAAGTTAGACACTTTTGGGGTGTTTTTATGTTTGGAAAAGTGTCTGCCAGTGCGGCCCCCAGCACAACGGAGATCGATGCCCTCTACATTGCAAAAAAGGTTGCTGCCCGGAGGCAGCAACCTTTTTATTATACCTCTTTATACATTGCGGAGGCATCGTCCTTGCGGACGGTTTCAGCGATCTGGAGTACCTCCACGGCGACCGTCCGGGTACCCAGGGCGATCTCGATCTTGTCGCCGATTTTTACATCGTAGCTGGCCTTCACAACACGCCCGTTGACGCTGATGCGTCCATTGTCGCAGGCTTCGTTGGCTACCGTGCGGCGTTTGATCAGTCGGGAGACCTTCAGATACTTGTCTAAGCGCATGGAATTCTCCTTACTTAGCCACAGCGTCCTTCAGGGTCTTGCTGGCCTTGAAGCCGGGAACGCGGGTAGCGGCGATCTCGATGGTCTCGCCGGTGTGGGGGTTACGGCCGGTGCGAGCCTCACGGTCCTTCACCTCGAAGCTGCCGAAGCCGGCGATCTGAACCTTGTCGCCCTTAACCAGAGCGGCGGTGATAGCTTCCAGAGCAGCATTGACAGCACGCTCGGTGTCCTTCTTGGTCAGGCCGGAAGCCTCAGCGGCAGCGGCGATCAGTTCGGTTTTGTTCATGTTTGTTTACCTCATTTCTGTTATTTAAGATGGAGAAGCTTTGCTATTTTATCACCCTTGGGAAGCAACAGGCAGTCCTCCCGGGTAATTGCCTTGAATGCGATGGCGCAAATCAGATAGATCACTGCGCCAACGAGGATCGGCACTGCACAGAGGATCACTCTGCTGCCGATGCCCAGCCATTTGAGTCCGTACCACACGCCGAAGGTGCCAGCACCCATCACCGCAGCGGCCAGGAAGCCACGGAGCATATTTTTCAGGATGGCCGGAGGCTCTTTCAGAACCCAGCGCATGGTGATCAGATTCAGCACCGTGATGCTCACATAGCACAAAAGCGAGCCGATGGGGGTGCCGAGAATGCCGATTCGGGGGTTGCCGGTGAGGATAAACACCGCACCCAGCTTCAAAATACCGCCGATGAACATATTCACCACCGGCAGATTTACATGACCGTAGGCCTGCATGATGGCGTTGGTCAGCAGCACCGTGGCGTTGAACATGATGCACACCGCCAGCACACGCATCAAATTGGTGGCCAGCGCCAGCTTTTCGCCGCTGTAGCCGCCCAGCAGAGCGGTCACCGGCTCAGCCAGAACCAGCAGTCCCATGGTGCAGGGCATTGCCATCAGGGCAGTGACCCGGGCAGAGGACTCAGCGGTGGTCTTGGCACCCTTGGTATCCTTCGTGGTGATCAGGCCGGTGATGGCCGGGATGATACTGATGGTGATGGGGGTGATGAATGCGCAGGGCATGTTGAAAATCTTCTGGATGAAGTTGTAGATACCCTTCTGGGTGTCGGCGGTGTCCTGGGACATAAACTGCAAAAGCTGGCTCATGTAGATCTTGGTTTCCAGCACCGTAAGGATCTGCAGACCGGCAGAGCCGATGGTAATGGGAATGGCGATGGCCAGCAACGTCTTGGCGATGGTCTTGCCGGATTCGGCGGTGTCCTCGCCCATGGGCAGCTCCCGATAGGACTTGCGGAAGCG
Source organism: Faecousia sp. (assembly GCA_045654265.1). Taxonomy (GTDB): domain Bacteria; phylum Bacillota; class Clostridia; order Oscillospirales; family Oscillospiraceae; genus Faecousia. Next base: position 21,067 of record JAZONA010000109.1, on the reverse strand, counting down.
GAAGAACAGATAAATGGAAGATACCAGACAGCTGGTGGTTACGCCGATAATCGCACCGCCGGCGGCAAGGGCTTCGTTTTTATACAGCCAAGTGAGGCCGAAGGCCAGAGAAAGACCCACGATCAGCTTGGTGGCGGCCTCCAGAACCTGAGATACGGAGGTGGGCTTCATGTTGCTCTGACCTTGGAAGAAGCCCCGGAAGGTGCTCATCAGGCAGATCAGAAAGCAGGAGGGGCCCAGCGCCGCAATGCACATCCATGCATCGGGCTGTTTCTGGAACACCGCAAGCTGCTTGCACAGCAAAGTCATCAGCAGTGCGCCCACCAAGCCCAGAGAGAGGAAGATGGTGCGGGCGACGGTGTAGATCTTCCGCAGCTGGCGGTAATTGTCCAAGCTGCTTGCTTGGGAGATCATCCGGCTCATGGCCACCGGCAGACCGGCGGTGGAGATCATCAGCAGCATGGTGTAGATCTCGTAGGCGGTGGAGTAGTAGCCGAAGCCTTGGTCACCGATGATGGCTTTGAGGGGGATGGAATAGAAGGCACCGATGAGCTTAACAATGGCCGTGGATAGGGCCAGCAAAGCGGTGCCGTGGAGGAAGGTTTGCTTCTTGTCAGACATTGGGCTCTCCTTTATGGTCGGCGAACAGCCGGGGGATGGCGTAGGTGGTCAGGTCTTCCACCACGTCCTTCAGGTCGATGGTGGGGAATTGACCGTTCTGATAGAGGATCTTGCCACGCACCATGGTCATGGCCACGTCACCGCCCTTGGCGGAGAATACCAGACCGCTGAGCACGTTGTGGCAGGGCATCAGGTGAGGTGCGGAGAAGTCCACAAGGGCGATGTCCGCATCCATGCCCACCTTCAGCATGCCGCATTCCTCGGCACGTCCCTGAGCTCGGGCACCGCAGACGGTGGCCATCATCAGCGCCGCAGGTGCAGGCAGAGCGGCGGCATTGCCGGACGCGGCACGAGCATTTAATGCGGCGAAGCGCATCACCTCGAACATATCCAGATTGCCGGATTCGATGGCACCGTCGGTGCCCAGCACCACGTTCATCCCGGCCTTGACGCAGGGGAGAATGTCGGCACTCTTGTTACCGGCCTTGGCGGCGGACAAGGGCAGGGCAACGGCGGAAATCTTCCGCTTGCCCAGCAGAGCCAGATCTTCTTCACTCAGGTAGGCACAGCCGGCGGCGGTGGTGGGCAGGCTGAACAGCCGGTGGCAGTCCAGAAGCTCGGCCTGGCTCAAGCCGGTGCGGTCAAGGCAGGAGTCCGCCTCGGACTGAGTCTGTGCCAGGTGGAGCTGAAGTCCCAGCTTCTTCTCGCTGGCGTAGCCCAGCAGACCCTCCCACAGACGGTGGTTGCTGGTGTACTCGGCATGGATGCCAGCGTCGATGCGGATGCGGCCGTCGTCATGGCCGTGCCATGCGTCGGTGATGCGCACCAGTTCCTGACATTGCTCGTCGGTGTCGAAGTCGAAGTCCTCGGTCTGGTCAATGAACCGGTAGGCGCTGAGAGCCAGATTGGCCTTGATGCCCGTTTCTGCCACCGCTTCGGCGGTAGCATCGGGGAAGTAGTAAAGATCGGAAACGGAGGTGATACCGAAGCGCAGGCACTCGGCGATGGACAGCTTTGCCGCCGCCTTGGCGCAACGGCGATCCATTTTGGACTCCTTCAAAAGCTGGTTTTCCAGGGCTTCATGGCCGGTGAGGTCATCCAGCAGGCTCCGAAGAGCGGAGGTTGCCAGATGGGTGTGGCAGTTGACGAGACCGGGGATGGCTACCATGCCCGTGCCGTCGATAATAGTGGCAGGCTGGCCTTCCGGGGCAGTTTTGCTGATATGAGAGATCTTGCCGTCCGTGATGCCGATGTATGCACCAAAAAGCACATCCATCTTTTCATTCATGGTCACCACGGTGACATTGGAGATCAAAGTATCCAAGGGGATCCTTCCTTTCGTGGGGGAGTCTGACGGCGAAGCCGTCCTTGGCCCCCGCTGACGAGGGGGCTGTCACGCGATCAGCGTGACTGGGGGAGAGAATGAGTAGAGAAAGGGAGATAAAACGAATTTTTCTCTCCCTCAGTCAAAAATCGGTTCCGAAGAGCCGATTTTTGCCAGCTCCCTCATCAGAGGGAGCCAAGGCGCTAGCCCATCAATTCAAACAGCTCCCGTTTTTGTTCCAGAACGCTGTCAATCATTTCGATGTATTGCTCGGGGAATTTGGGATTGTGGAAGCGCTTCAGGCTTCCGTCGGGGAAATTGACCTTGTTCATGCCGCCGCCACCCAGAGAAAGGATGGTGTGGACTTCCTCCATCATGTAGATGTTGTAAAGGCAGTCAAGGCCGTCCCGGCTCCAGCCCACATTTTCAAAGGAGCCGGACATATATTTCTGCCGGTAGAGGTAGTAGGGTTTGTAGCCCAGCGCACGGAGGGTATCGTTGGCATAGGCCACCATTTCAGTGACATCCTGCGCTGTGGGGAGATTTTCCCGGCGCTCGAAAAGGTCGGCGCCCTTCTTCAGCGCAAGGGTGTGGACGGTGATATTGGCAGGGTTCAGCGCCGCCACCGCATCCAGCGAGCGGCAGAAGCCCTCCACGGTGTCCGTGGGCAGACCGGCAATGAGATCCATGTTGATGGCGGTAAAACCGGCATCCACCGCTTCCTGATAGCACCGCAGCACATCTTCGCTACGGTGGGCACGACCGGAGGCACGAAGCACCGAGTCGATCATGGTCTGGGGGTTGATGCTCATGCGATCAGCGCCGTGCTGACGAATAGAGCGAAGCTTTTCGGCGCTCAGCGTGTCCGGGCGGCCGCCTTCTACGGTGAATTCGATGCACCGGCTCAGGTCGAAGGCATCCCGGATGGCATCCAACAGCCGTGCCATTTGAGGCTCGGAGAGGGTGGTGGGTGTGCCGCCGCCTATGTAAATGGTACGCACCTGCCTCCCGGAGTTTGCCAGCAATTGGCCGGTGAGGGCAATCTCTTTGTGAAGAGCCTCCAGATAGGGCTCCAGAAGCTCTGTCCGCTTGCCGATGGTGCGGCTGACAAAACTGCAGTAAGCGCATCGGGTGGGGCAGAAGGGGATGCCCACATACAGCGAAACATCCGTACTTTCCAGCAAAATTGCGGCGTTTACGGTGGAAATAGAACAATCCACAGCCAATTCCCGACGTTCCGGGGTGACGTAGTAAACATCCTGCAAAAGCTTTGCGGCGGACTTGGGCGTGCCGCCTTCCAGAATGTGCTTGGTAGAGATCTTGGTGGGGCGCACACCTGCCAATGCTCCCCAAGCCGGGAGGCTGGGAAGAAGCTGGATCGCTGCCAGATAGTAGCTTTGCTGCAGGGCTTGGCGGCGCAGGCGCACCGTTTCCTCTGCCGCTTTCAGCCGACGGGAAGCGGTGGCAGTACGACCATCCAGGGTGATTTTGGTGCTAGCGGTGAGCCAAGTTTTACCCCGGTGGAGCGACGAAACCGCTTCGCCGGCAGTGCCCTCGGGGAACAGCGCCATTTGCAATTGTTCTACGGCATAACGATCGTCATGCCCGAAAAGTGTCAAATTCATAGCTTACAGATACGGATTATACCGTTTTTCGTCCTCTAAAGTGGTGGAAGGGCCGTGTCCGGGGTAAACGGAAAGGCTGTCGGAAAGTGTTGCCAGTCGATCCAGCGACTTGCGCATTTGCGCAGAGCTGCTGCCGGGGAAATCCGTGCGGCCGCAGCTTCCTTGGAACAAGGTATCGCCGCTGAACAGGGCGTTTTCGATCATGTAGCACACAGAGCCGGGGGTATGGCCGGGGGTGTGCAGAACGGAAAAGTCCATTCCGGCGATAGAGATGATGTCCCCCTCCTCACAGCCGTCGGTGAAGAACAGAGCGCCGGCGGTCATGTAGGGAGGAAGGCTCAAGTCCTCCTCGCACAGATATACCGGGCAGGCGGTGGCTTTGGCGATGAATCGCACGCCGCCCACATGGTCAAAGTGACCGTGGGTCAGCAAAATGGCTGCCACAGTCAGCCCCAGCCGGGAGGTTTCCGCCAAAATCCGCTCCGGTTCGTAGCCCGGGTCGATGACGACGCAGGCGTTATCCCGGTGGACGATGTAGGTATTGGTTTGATAATCTCCCAGAGGGAGGGTGTGAATGTTCAGCATATTTTATCTCCGTGGGGTGTCCATGAGCTGATCGGTGTCCAGAATCAGGGTCACGGGGCCGTCGTTGACGGATTCCACCTTCATATCGGCACCAAATTGGCCGTGCTGAGGGGGGAAGCCCATTTCTTCGCAGATTTGCAGGAATTTTTCGTACATCTCCTCGCCCAAGGCGGGAGGTGCGGCTTCCACGAAGCTGGGGCGACGACCCTTGCGGCAATTGCCGTAGAGAGTGAACTGGCTGACTACCAGCACTTCACCACCGATCTGCTCCAGACCCAGATTCATTTTGCCGTCTTCGTCGGAGAAGACCCGCAGACCCAGCGCCTTTTCCGCCAGACGGCGGCATTGGGCTTCGGTGTCGTTGGGGCCGACACCCAGCAGAATGAGAAAACCCTTGCCGATTTTGCCCACCACCTGACCATCGATGGTCACAGAGGCGGAGGATACTCTTGTTACAACAGCACGCATAGTGATGCTCCTTTAATTTTGTCCCCGACGGGCGGCAATGACGTCACGGATGTTCATCAGCTTATTGCGGATGACTTCCAGCTCGTGGACGTTGTTTACCTCGAAGCGGACGGTGAACATACTCCGGCCACCGGGCAGATCCTTGCCGTTGAGCTCCTTGACTCGGACATGGGCGGTGGTCATCACCGTAGCCACGTCCAGAAGCAAGCCGTCACGGGTGACGCAGTCCAGTTCCAGAGTGGTATCGAAGGGCTGATCCGCCTGATTTGCCCAGCGGACACGCACCCACCGGGCGGCCTGATGGGGCTCGTCCCGATTCTGGGCGTTGGGGCAGTCCATCCGGTGGACAGACACGCCGTAGCCCTTGGTGATAAAGCCGATGATGGGATCACCCGGCACGGGGGTACAGCATTTGGCGAATTTGATCATGCAGGAGTCGATGTCCTCCACAATCACGCCGTTCACCGCATGGCGGTTGCGCTTGGCGGTATCGGATTCCGGGGAGGTGCGCAGAGGGCCGACCATGGTCAGTTTGTCGTTCTGCTGCGCCTTCACCGCACGGTTGATATCGTCCCGGATGCGGCCCACGGCCTTCAAAGCGGTCAAGCCGCCGTAGCCGATGGCGGCGTACATATCTTCCCAAGTGTCGAAGGACAGCTTTTTCAGAAGCTGAGGACTGACCTCCGGATCCACCGTAATGGAAAGGGGCAGACCCACCCGCTTCATCTCGGATTCAAAGGAGGAGCGGCCGTGGAGGACATTTTCCTCCCGCTTTTCCTTCTTGAACCACTGCTTGATCTTGGTGCGGGCCTGATTGGATTTGCAGATATTCAGCCAGTCACGGCTGGGGCCCTTGGCGGTCTTGGAGGTCAAAACCTCCACAATATCGCCGTTTTTCAGCTTGGAATCGATGCCTACGATCCGTGCATTTACCTTGGCGCCCACCATGGCGTTGCCAACGCCGGAATGGATGGCGTAAGCAAAGTCAATGGGGGTAGAGCCGGCGGGGAGGGATACGATCTTACCCTTGGGGGTAAAGACGAACACCTCATCGTCGAACATATCGATCTTCAGGGACTGGACGTAGTCCTCCGCATCGGTGGTCTGTTGGCTTTCCAGCAGACGGCGCACCCACTCAAAGTCCTTCTCGTTGCCGGTGCCTGCGCCCTGCTTGTACTTCCAGTGGGCGGCGATACCGTACTCGGCGGTTTCGTGCATCTCCCATGTGCGGATCTGCACCTCAAAGGGGATGCCCTGAGAGCCGATGACGGTGGTATGCAAACTCTGGTACATATTGGGCTTGGGGGTGGAAATATAGTCCTTAAACCGGCCGGGAACCAGATTGAAAAGGTCGTGGATATGACCCAGCACGTTGTAGCAGTCGGGGATGGAATCCACCAGACAACGGAAGGCGTACACGTCGTACAGCTCATCCATGGTCTTGTCCTGGGTGCGCATCTTCCGGTAGATGGAGTACACGTGTTTGATGCGGCCGTAGGTGGTGTTGCGGATGCCCACCGCCGCAAGACGGGTGGTGATCCGATCCTGAATGGTGCGCATGAAGGCTTCGTCCTGCTCCTGATGGCTGCTCAGGTAGTCCATGATGTTGTCATAGCTTTCTGAGTCCAGATACCGCAAAGAGGTATCTTCCAGCTCCCACTTGATCTTTTGCATACCGAGGCGGTGCGCCAGAGGAGCGTAGATGTCCATGGTTTCCCGGCACTTTTTGATGCGCTTTTCCGGGGACTGGTACTGCATGGTGCGCATATTGTGGAGTCGGTCAGCAATTTTGATCAGCACCACCCGGATGTCCTTGGACATGGCCATGAACATCTTCCGCAGATTTTCCATCTGGGCTTCCTCGGTGGTGGAAAAATCCGCACGGGTCAGCTTGGTGACACCCTCCACCAGCTCAGCGACGGTTTCGCCGAAAAGCTTGGCGATCTCGTCGAAGGATGCGTCGGTATCCTCGATGCAGTCGTGAAGCAAGGCACCCAGAATGGCATCGGTGTCCAGACCCATTTCCGTGACGATGGCCGCCACGGCCAGGGGGTGGATGATGTAGGGGGAGCCATCCTTACGCTTTTGGTCTTTGTGCTTGTTTCGGGCGTAGTCAACCGCCCGGTCGATGAGCTCCATGTCCGCACCGGGCATTCTGTTCAGAATGGCGGCGCACATGGCTCCGTAATGTTGGGAAAAGGTTTCCATGATTTCAGCTCTCTTTCGCCTGCAGCAGGCGCTGCATGGTTGGGCTTTGGGTCAGATCCGCTTTGCCGCTGATGGCGGTGAGGCGGATTTCTATGTATTTGTGGTAATGGGTCACAGTCAGCAGACCCACATCGGAGAAAATATCCAGGCAAACCAGAAGCTGCCCCAGACTCAGGCTCTGGCCGGACCAGCGGACGATCTTCCGGCAAAGGCACATGGGACCTTCCTTCAGATTCTGGGCGGAGGCCAGATACCGCCACACCATGCCCAGCATCGCCCGGTCAGGAAGCAGACGTGCCGCTTCTTCAGCGGTGATGGTGCCGCTTTCCAGCGCCCGGTAGGCGCAGGTGTCCGCAGGGCAAGGGGCAACGCAGGTGGGACGGATGTCCTGAATGTTCATTTGCACCGTGCGTTCGTTCTTGAATTCGTTGATTTGGGGATAGAAAGCCACGTCCACCATGTCACCGGGCTCAATGGAGGCGGTTTCCGGGGTGGTGGAGAAGCAAATGGCGTTGAAGCCGTAGCGGCCCTGACGCAGGCGCAGGCGCATGTGCCGGCCATTGCCCACCATGGTGATTCGCTCTACCTGGAGCTTTTCCATCATCAAAAGGGGCTTGGGACAGCCGTTGCCGCAGGGTTCCAGCACAGTCAGGGAGTCAATGCCCTTGACAGTGAGCACTTCGGGGGATATGGCGCAGTCAATGTCCAGCACTGTCCGGGAGTCGGATTTGGCGTAAAAATCCCGGGCAAGACCGCAAATGGCGGTGCGGAAATCGTCAATTTTGCTGCGGGAGATGGTGAAGCCTGCGGCGAGCTCGTGACCGCCGTAGCTTTCCAGCAGATCGGACAAGCTGGAAAGGGAAGTAAACAGATTGAAGCCACCGTAGCTCCGGGAGCTGGCCTTGCCGTGGTCGCCGTCCATGCAGATCAGGAAGGTGGGGCAGCTATATTCCTCGGCGATGCGGCTGGCCACGATACCCACCACGCCCTGGTGCCAGGTTTCCCCGGCCAGCACGATGGCTTCGGGCGCATCGTTGCCTGCCAGCATGGCGATGGCCTGATCGTAAATTTCCGATTCAACAGCCTGCCGCTGGCGGTTCAGGTCGCACAGAGCCCGGGCAAGATAGGTGGCTCGCTCGGAATCCCGGGTCAAAAACAGCTCGATGGCCAGTTCGATCCGTTCCATACGACCTGCGGCGTTGATCCGGGGGGCCAGCATGAAGCCGATAGAGGTGGCACTTAAATTTTCAGGGACACAGTTACACTCTTTCATCAATGCGGCGATGCCGGGACGGCGGGTGGCACGAAGTGCCTTCAGTCCGTGGGACACAAAGACCCGATTTTCTCCCTGCAGGGGCATTACGTCCGCCACGGTGCCAAGGCAGACCATATCCGCATAATCCTCCAGCACCTCCTGCTGACTGCCGCACAGTGCCGATGCCAGCTTAAACGCCACGCCTACACCGGAAAGGGTGGTGTGAGGGTAGCCGCCATCGGGACGATGGGGGTCTACCACGGCGATGGCATCGGGGAGGGTGTCTTTACACTCGTGATGATCGGTGATCACCAGATCGATCCCCAGTTCCTTGCAAAGCTCGGCTTCCGCAATGGCGGTGATGCCGCAGTCCACAGTGATGATCAGCTTCACGCCTTCGCTGTGAAGCTGGTGGATGGCGGTGGGGTTGAGACCGTAGCCCTCCTCCATGCGACCGGGGATGTAGGAAACCACATCCGCACCGTGGCGGCGCAGAAAATCCGACAGCAGGCAGGTGGCGGTGATGCCGTCCACGTCGTAGTCGCCGTAAACGGCGATTTTTTCGCCACGGGACATGGCAAGACCCACCCGGCCGGCGGCCAGATCCATGTCGGTCATAAGGAAGGGATCGATGAGGTCACAGTCGCAGTCTAAGTAGGTGTGGGCATCCTGGGGGGTAGCCAGTCCCCGGGCGGACAGAATCATAGCCGCCAGAGGGGAATAGCCGCTGGAAACAAGGGCGTTTACTGAACTCGATGCCGGTACTGATACATTCCAAACTCCATATTTCAAAGCAATACACATCCAATTATAACATTTCCCTACATTATAACAAAAATGTGCTAAATACTCAATAGGTAGAATGGTGTTTTTCTCAGTATTTCCAAGGGGAAATGGCGTTTTTTATTGTAGGGGAGGGCATCGCCCTCTCCTACAAGGCTATGCCTTTACCGCTTTGCTCAGTCGCAAGGCGATGACGGCCAGCATAGGGGCGAGGAGCAGTCCTGGGAGTGCAAATAGCTTATAGCCGGCGTACATGGAAAGAAGCGTCACCAGCGGATCAAGCCCCAGACCCTTGCCCAGCAATTTGGGTTCCATAATGGAACGCACCAGCCACACCACCCCGTAAAGCGCCAGAAGCCCGATGCCCTTTACTTGCTGCCCCTGCAGTAAGCAAAAAATGCCCCATGGCACTACGACGATGCCCGTCCCCAGCACCGGCAGAGCATCCACCAGAGAAATCACCGCCGCCCACACCGGGGCGTGGGGGACGCGCAGAATTAAAAAACCACCCAACAAGATCCCGGCGGTGATCAGCGACAGCTTTACTTGGGCTTTCATCCAACCAATGAGGGTGGTTTTCAAACTCTTCAGTGCGGGCAGATACCGCTCATTCCAGGATGCCGGGAGCCAACCGGAGAGGGTTTTCTTGATTTGGGGCAGTCGTCCGGAGATCATAAAGGCCGCCAGCACGGCAGTGAATAGTCCAAACGCGCCGGACGCGATGCGTCCGAGAAGTCCCCGGGCAAGCCCCAGAAATGTCTGGGCTACCCGCTCTACCACGGCGCTGCCGTCGGAAAACAGCTCCGTTACCCCCTTTTCCACCGCCGGACGAATGGTAACCGGCATGTTTTCGGCGGTGAGCAGAAGCCGCTGCTCCAGGGCTTCCAAGGTGTTTTGGGCGGTGTCAATGAGAGTGGGGAGCCGGTGGGTGAGCTGTCCTGCCTCCCGGAAACACAGGGCGATGACCAAAGCAATCAGGGTCAACAGCAGGATGAACACCAGCGTCACGCCGATTCCGGCACTGAGCCACCGGGGCAGGCGCTTGTGCAGGAGCTTTACCAAAGGCTCCGCTGCCAGAGCAATGCCGGTACCCAGCAGAAAGGGAAGCAGTACCGGCAGCCCGAATCGCAGCAGCAACCAGGCGGATAAAAGCCCACCGGCAAGCCACAAATATTTCTGAAAAAGACTTTTTCTCACGAACAAACCTCCACCACGCAAAAACAATGCTTGCATTTTGGCAAAAATATGATACAATAGCCACGAGAGAAAGACCAACACCTTCAGGAGGGAACCAAATGAAGAACACTCCCAAGTATTATATCGTGGAAGCTTCCGCACTTCCGGAAGTATTTTTGAAGGTCGCTGAGGCCAAGCGCCTGCTTGCCACCGGTCAGGCGGCCACGGTCAATGAGGCTACCAAGATCACCGGTATCAGCCGTAGCGCATTCTATAAGTACCGGGATGCGGTACAGCCCTTCCAGCGCAGCCATGTGAGCCGGATCATTACGTTCCAGTTCATGCTCCATGATGAGCCGGGTGTACTGTCTGCAATCTTGGCTCTGTTCGCTACGGAGAAGGCAAACCTTCTTACCATCAACTCCATCACGCCTTCCAATGGCTGCGCCATTGTGACCATTTCCGCAGAGACCACGGATATGGTGGTGAGTCTGGAGGAGCTGCTGCACTTGCTGGACAATATCAATGGTGTCATCAAGGCAGAAGTTTTGGCAGGTTAATAGGAAAAGCAGAGCGGATACCCGCTCTGCTTTCTTATTTTATCCGGTTATAAGATAGGCTATTCCGGCTAGGAGGAGAAAATGCGCTAAGATAAACAATCATTTATAGAAAAATGCGCCTGATGCGGTTGCATCAGGCACATTTTTCAGTAATTGCTCACACCGGCGGATTTCATTTGCAGCTGCAATTTATCCGCAATGAGGGCGATGAACTCCGAATTGGTGGGCTTGCCCTTGGTGTTGGAAACTGTGTATCCAAAGAACCGTTGCAGAGTATCCAGGTCACCCCGATCCCAGGCCACTTCAATGGCATGGCGGATGGCTCTTTCCACCCGGCTGGGGGTGGTTTGGAATGCTTTTGCCACCTGGGGGTACAATACCTTGGTGATGGCGTTGATCACATCCATGTCATTGACGGCAATGATAATGGCCTCCCGGAGGTACTGGTAGCCCTTGATATGGGCCGGTACGCCGATCTCGTGGATGATGTTGGTGACCATGGTTTCAATGCCGTTTTTATCCCGGGCAGGTGCCTGAGGTACACCGCCACGGATCTCCTCCAGCCGTTCCACAAGGGCTGAGCAGTCGCAGGGCTTCAGCATCATATACCGCACCCCTAAGCTTGCTGCCGTGGCAGCCACATACTCCGTCAAAAATCCCGATGTAGCCAAGGTGATGGGCCGATGCTCCATGCTTCTGAGAATGCTGATGCCGTCCCGTTTCGGCAGCATCATATCCAGCACCAGCACATCCGGCTTTTTCTCCCCAATCAGCCGCAATGCCTGCTCGCCGTCGGTGGCGGTCGCCACTACTAAGAACCCTTGTCCTTGCAATGCAGCGGTAAGCTGAGTGCAGAATTCTTCTGAATTATCCGCAATCAGTACGGTTTTACAATTGTCCATAACTTCCTCTCCTGACGTTTTTAGATTACTCCCCTCACCGAGCTGCCTCGGTGCGACAAAGATAATTTAGCATATCACATCACATTTTGCAAGGAAGTATCGCAACATTTCGTTCGTCAAAATATGCCATAATGCGATAAAACATTTAAAAATATAAACATTTCGACTGCTTTTCGACGATAATGCGGAAAAAGAATGTCGAACCGATCCAGTGGTTGACGCAGTGCGTATTTTGGTGTACAATAGAACAATAATACAGAAAATAGGAGCTACCATGAACGAATTTTGGAATTTGAAGCCTCTGTATGAGGATTTTGACGACCCCAAATTCTCTGCCGACATTTCCCGGCTGGAGGAGGCGGTGGCGGCCTTTGCGGATTTTACCAAGGATCTGCAGGGGCAGGAGCCGCTGGCTGCTTTGCGCCGGGGGATGGAGCTGGAAGAGTCCTTGTGTGATCTGGCCAACAAGCTGGCGGTGTACGCCACCCTTCGTCAGACTGCCGATACCACCAATCCCCAGGCAGGCTCCAGCCTGGGCAAGATCATGGGCATTATCAGCGGCGTGGCCGCTCCCGAAGCCGCATTTAAGGCATGGGCAGCAAAGCTGCCGAACCTTCAGGAACTGGTCAACAGCGATCCGATGCTGAAGGAGTACGCCTTCTTCTTTGAAAATGTGGCGCTGTCCAGCCGATATCTGCTTCCCGGCATGGGTGAGGAGATCATGGCTCGGATGCAGCTATCCGGCGGCAACGCATGGAGCGAGCTGCAGCAATATCTGACCAGCACCGTGCCCGTTACCTATCGTGGAGAAACCACCACCCTGTCTGCTATTCGCAATTTGGCTTCCGATGGGGATGCCGATGTGCGTAAAGAGGCTTACGAAGCGGAGCTTGCCGGTTACGACCGGATCCGGGATGCGGTGGCCTTTGCACTGAATTCCATCAAGCTGGAAACCTTGTCCGACTGCGCCCTTCGTGGCTATGCTTCTCCTTTGGAGAAGACTCTCACCGAGTCCCATCTGCAGAAAAAGACCCTGGATGCCATGCTGGAAGCCATGGATGAGTACCTGCCCAAATTCTGGCAGTATCTGCGCCGGAAGGCAGAGGTTCTGGGCCACGAAAACGGCCTGCCCTGGTACGATCTGTTTGCTCCCATGGGTGCCAGCTCCACCAAATTCACCGCCGACAGCGCCCGGGAATATCTGGTGAATCTGTTTGCTGATTTCGACCCGGAGATCAGCGGCCTCATCGCCCGTGCCTTTGACGAGGAATGGATCGATTTTTACCCCCGCAAGGGCAAGACCGGCGGCGCATTCTGCGCAGAGGTGGCGGCCATCGGTCAGAGCCGGATTCTGGCAAATTTCGACGGCACCTTCTCTTCCATCGTGACCTTGGCTCACGAGCTGGGTCATGCTTTCCACAACGAGTGTATCCGTACCCACCGTCCTTTGAATCACGATTACTCCATGCCGCTGGCGGAAACCGCCTCGATTTTCAACGAGTGCGTGGTGATGGCTTCTGCCATCCAGAACGCCGCTGACGATGCGGAGCGGATCAACCTGATCGAATCCCAGCTTCAGGATACCACCCAGATCATCTGCGACATCTATTCCCGCTATCGGTTTGAAAGCAAGGTCTTTGAAAACCGGCCGGAAGAGTTTATGGATGCAGATACCCTCTGTGGCTACATGCTGGATGCCCAGAAGCAGTGCTACGGCGACGGCTTGGATTCCAACGTGCTGCACAGCCATATGTGGGTGTGCAAGAGCCATTATTATGGCCCCATTTTCTACAACTTCCCCTACGCCTTCGGCGGACTGTTTGCCCGGGGGTTGTACGCCCGGTACGAGCAGGAGGGTGAGGCTTTCCTGCCCAAGTACAAGAAGCTTCTGCACACCACCACCGTGGCATCCGCTGAGGATACCGCTCTCACCGCCGGCATTGACCTGACGGACAAGGAATTCTGGCGTGGTGCCCTGCAGACCATTGCTGACCAGATCGACCTTTTCTGCGCTTTGACCCAATAAGGAGGAACCCCAATGAACGAACGCATCGGCGCATTATGCGCTTTTTTGAATCAGGCACACAGCCTTTATCATGTGATTGCCGCACTGACGGCGAAGCTGGACGCCGCAGGCTATGTCCGGCTGAATGAGTCGGACAGCTGGGATTTGGTCCCCGGCGGCAAGTATTACACCTGCCGCAGCGGCAGCTCCGTGGTTGCTTTCCGCATCCCCGGCGCATCTCCCAGAGGCTTCATGCTCAGCTCCAGCCATTGCGATCACCCCACCTTCAAAATTAAGGAAAACGGGGAAATTGTAGGAAATTATACCAAAGTCGCCACGGAAAAGTACGGCGGTATGATGATCTATCCCTGGCTGGATCGTCCGCTTTCCATTGCCGGTCGGGTGATGGTGGAAACGGATTCCGGGGTTGAGGCACGACTGGTTGACCTTGACCGGGATGTTGCCCTGATCCCCAGCGTGGCTATCCACATGAACCGCAATGTTAATGAAGGTTACAATTTTAATCTGGCAGTGGACACCCTGCCACTGGTAGGCGGCAAGGATGCAGAGGGTGTGCTGGAGACCATGCTGGAGGAGGCAGCCGGGGGCAAGATTCTGGGTCACGACCTGTATCTGTACCTGCGGCAGGAGCCTCGGGTGTGGGGCCTGAAGGAAGAGTTTCTCTCCGCTGCAGCGCTGGATGATCTTTACTGTGTCTGGGGCTGCACAGAGGGCTTCTTGAATGCGGCCGACAGCGAAAGCGTCCCGGTTCTGTGCGTATTTGACAGCGAAGAGGTTGGCTCCAATTCTCCCCAGGGTGCTGACGGCACCATGCTCAGCGGTACTCTGGAGCGGATCAGCGATCTTTTGAAGCTGGATCACAGCCGTATGCTGGCCAATTCCTTCATGGTATCGGCGGATAATGTTCACGCCTCTCATCCCAACCATCCGGAGCTGTCCGATGCCTCCAATGCCCCGGTGCTGAACGGCGGTGTCTGTGTCAAATTCAACGCCTCTCAGCGCTATACCACCGACGGACTTTCTGCGGCTATTTTCCGGAAGATCTGCGAAAAGGCCGACGTACCTACCCAGACCTACTACAACCGGGCGGATGCCGTGGGCGGTGCAACGTTGGCATATATTTCGCTGAACCATGTGTCCATTCCTTCGGCGGATATTGGTATCGCACAGCTTGCCATGCATTCCTGCTATGAAACCGCAGGTGTGGCGGATGCTTCCTATCTGGCCGATGCCATGACTGCTTATTACAGCACTTCTTTGGCGGTCACCGGCGACAGCTATGTGCTGAAATAATCAAGAGGCGTGCCCCGGCACGCCTCTTTTTTTCAACGTTTAAAGAAAGTTGGTTTACAACCGGGTAAAAAGATGATACAATAAACGGTACGTTAGGAAAGGAGGCGATGGGATGCGCCGGATTATTCGGGCTGTGTGGGACATTTTCCGCAAGGGTGACATGATTTTGCTGTTGCTGTGCTTGGTGACCTCAGCTTTTGGCTGTATTGCCATCGCCAGTACCACGGCCCACCATGAAACCATTCGTTATGTGCTGATCCAGATTGGCGCAATCGTCATCGGCATTGGGTCGTATGTGTTGGTTTCCTGCATAGACTTGGAATTTGTTTCTGAGCATAGACGGGCATTGGTTATTTTTAATCTTTTGCTGTTGGCGATGCTGATTCCCTTTGGCACGGACTTTAAGTCAGGTAATAAGAGCTGGATCCAGCTGCCTATTTTGCCGGTCAGTATCCAGCCTGCAGAGCTGTGTAAGATCACGTTTGTGCTGATCATGGCGTCGGTTATGGCTAAATATCAGCAGCGAATTTCTTCGCCTAAGTCAGTGCTTACAATGGCGGCACAGCTAATTTTGCTGGTGGGTACCAATATTGTGATTTCCCGTGACGTGGGTGTTTCGCTGATATTTGTGTTTATTTTCCTGGGTATGGCATTCGCCGGTGGCGTCAATTATTTATGGTTCCTTGGTGGCGGTGCCGTTGTGACCGCTGCAGCTCCGCTGATTTGGACGAAATTCTTGGACCAATACCAGCGAAACCGTATTTTGATCTTGTTTGATCCCAATATCGACCCTATGGGTCTGAAGGAGCGGTATCATACCAAACGAAGCTTGCTTACCCTTACCGGCGGCGGTCTGCTGGGTCAGGGCTTGTTCAATGGCAACCGTACCCAGATCGGCGCACTGCCTGCTCAGCATACGGACTATATTTTCTCCGCCATCGGCGAGGAAATGGGCTATGTCGGTTGTTTCCTGGTGCTGGGATTGCTGGTTGCTATCATCGTCCGGTGCGTGCAGGTTGGCACCCGGAGTCAGGATTACATGCGCCGGATGGTGTGCTTCGGCACAGCAATGGCACTGATCTTCCAGGTGTGTAGCAACGTGGGTATGTGCATCGGTGTGACGCCGGTTATCGGCCTGACATTACCTTTCATCAGTTATGGCGGCAGTTCCGTCGTGTCGCTGTATGCCATGATGGGTTTGGTGTCCGGTGTCCATGCCCGACCTGCTCCCAGAAAACATGAGTTATACGTTCGCCCATATTAAAAACCCTTGCCACCCGGCAAGGGTTTTTGCGTTTTAGATAGTAAAAGCAAAAAGAAATGACCCTTGACTGAAGGAATTCCACGAATCAGTCAAGGGTCATTTCTCTTCACTCTTATTATCTAACATCATTGGTTACCTCGCGTTTCTGCAGAATACCATTTGCAATGATTCTGACTGCTCCATCCATACTACCGAAAATGGATCTCCCAAAAGCAGGGGTGGCTTGGTGATGCTGGTGCGGAAATGATCTTGCAAATGTGCGGATTCCAAATGACATTTCTTTGCAGTTTACACTGAAAACAGGTTTGATCTGAACGCATATACTCCGATGGACTTGGAGGCATAAGGATCAGGAAATCTTCTACTATCTGACGAAATTTGAAATGGAAGGAATTTCTGTTTTGACTCTGCAAAGATATGAAATTTTGGAATCTTGGGGAGGTTTTACTTGTACATTGGTATCACCTCTTGTGACTATAAGATAACATACCTTTGCGTAAAATGCAATATGGAATATTGTACAAAGTGAATAAAAAGTTTTTAGATAATATGCAGAAGTTGTGCAGAATAAACACATCCCGGTTGACAAATGCAACCGGGATGTGATATGATATTTTCGTTGGGCGGTCGATTTTCGACCGCATTTTTTGTTACAGATCCAGCTTTAGATCGTTTTCTTTGATCCAGCCGAGCTTGCGCATGGGCAGGGCAAACAGCCATGTCAGCACCGCAGGCAGGATGAAGCAGATCAGCACCAAACCGATCCAGTCAAAGGCGGTAATGCCTGCCTTGGTACCGGCCGCCACATCATTGACCCAGCCGGTCCACACACCGATCTGTCCGCACAGACCGCAGGTACCCATGCCGGAATTTACGGCGGCACCGTTCATCTCCAGCTTAAACACGCAGGTGGCCAGAGGGCCGGTGATGGCGGAGGTGAGGATGGGGGGAATCCAGACTCGGGGGTTTTTGATGATGTTGGGCATCTGGAGCATGCTGGTGCCAATACCCTGGGCAACCAGACCACCCCATTTGTTTTCCTTGAAGCTCATCACGGCGAAGCCAACCATCTGGGCACAGCAGCCGGCAACCGCCGCACCGCCGGCCAGTCCCACCAGTCCGAAGGAGGCGCAGATGGCCGCAGAGGAGATGGGCAGCGTCAGGGCGATGCCCACCAGCACGGATACGAGCATGCCCATGATGAAGGGGTGCTGCTCGGTAGCCCACATGATGGCGTAGCCCACTGCGTTGGCGGCGGTGCCGATAGGCTTGGCGATCAGTGCCGCAAGACCAACGCCCACCAAAATGGTTACCAGGGGCGTAACGAGAATGTCCACTTTGGTTTCCTTGGATACCACTTTGCCAAGCTCTGTGGCAAGAACAGCCACAAAATACACTGCCAGTGGGCCACCGGAACCGCCCAGAGCATTGGTGGCAAAACCAACGGGAATCAGGGAGAACAGCACCAGAGGTGGTGCGTTGAGAGATTTGCCGATGGCAACGGCAATGCCGGCACCTACCATGGCCTTGGCAAGGCCGCCAATGGTGTAGCCGGGGATCAGCTGAACTGTGAGGAATCCGATGTTAAACTGGCTCCCCAGGGTGTCAAGGATGGTGCCGATGAGCAGGGTGCAGAAAAGACCCTGCGCCATAGCGCTCAGTGCGTCGATGCCGTAGCGCTTCAGGGAAAACTGGATGTCTTTGCGTTTGAAAAAAGCTTTGATCTTACCCATATACTGGCTCCTTCGTTATTTTAATATCGATATTATACTACCGATTAGAGAAAATGCAATGTATTTTCGTGAAAAACATCTGTCCACGGAAAAGATTGTGAAACCTGCGCAAAACCGTGCGCCCAGAAGGCTTTCCCTTTGGAGAAGGTGGCACTGTGCATAGCCTCTGGGAATAGAAAAAACGCACCGCTGAGCGGTGCGTTTTTTGTTGCGACACGGGTCTATAAGCCGGGTTCTGTCTTGACAGCCATCTATCTAGACCTGCGATTGCTCGCAGGTTCCAGCCGCCTCCTCGGGACGGTCGGGCAGACCTATGCGTCCCTCCACGGCGTTGCTCCGGGATAGAGTTTACATCGTAAAACCCATGTTACCATGGGCCGGGTGGGCTCTTACCCCACCTTTTCACCCTTACCTTTCGGCGGTATATCTCTGTTGCACTTGTCCTGAGGTCACCCTCGGCGGGCGTTACCCGTTATCCTTGCCCTGCGGAGCCCGGACTTTCCTCACCTTGGCCCTTTCGGAGCCAAGCCGCGGCTGTCCGACCTGGTCGCAGGCATATTGTAACCCATCCAAATCAAATTGTCAAATATCTTGCAAATTCTCCCGGGAAAGGATATACTATAAGATAGAGTTATCAGGTAAAGGAGCGATCCTATGACATTTCAAGAATATTTCACCTCATTGAAGGGTAAAAAAATCGCCGTTTTGGGTCTGGGCGTCAGCAACCGGCCGCTGGTGCGGCTGTTGCTGGAATTTGGTTGCACCGTCATCGGCTGTGACCGGACTCCCATGGAGAAGCTGGATCAAGAGGTACTGGAACTGGGCTGTCAGTTGCAGGTAGGCGACGGCTATCTGGACAATTTGGATGCGGAGCTGGTGTTCCGCACCCCTGGTATGCATCCGGGCAACCCGGCGCTGGAGGCTCTGCGAGCCAAGGGTGCCAAGATCACCAGCGAGATGGAGGTCTTTTTTGAAGTTTGTCCTTGCCACACCATCGCCGTCACCGGCTCCGATGGCAAGACGACCACCACCACCCTCATCTCCGAAATGCTCAAGGCCGCCGGGTACACCGTGTGGCTGGGTGGCAATATCGGCACTCCTCTGCTGCCTCTGTGCCGCCAGATGAAACCCGAGGATTTCGCCGTGGTGGAGCTCAGCTCCTTCCAGCTGATGGACATGGAGCGCAGTCCGGAACGTGCGGTGGTAACCAATCTGGCCCCCAACCACTTGGATGTCCACAAGGACATGGACGAGTATGTGGAGGCGAAAAAGAATATTTTCCGTTTCCAGTCCGCTTCCGATCTGCTGGTGCTGAACCACGATAACGCCATCACCAACGGCTTCACCGGCAACGGCATCACCTGCAAATTCTCCCGTCAGGGTGAGGCACGGGTGTGCCTGAAAAACGGCATCATCTGCCGGGATAACGAGGAAGTTCTGCCCGTGGCAGACATTCTCATCCCCGGTGTCCATAATATAGAGAATTACATGGCAGCCATTTTGGCGGTGGAGGGTTTGGTCAGCGACGAAATTATTCGCAAGGTTGCTCAAACCTTCGGCGGTGTGGAGCATCGCATTGAGTTGGTACGCATTAAGGACGGTGTCCGTTTTTACAACGACTCCATCGCCTCCAGCCCCAGCCGCACCATTGCTGGTCTGCGCAGCTTCCCGGAGAAGGTCATCCTCATCGCCGGCGGCTACGACAAGCACATCCCCTACGACGTGCTGGGCCCCGAGATCTGTGCCCATGTAAAGAAGCTGTTTTTGGGCGGTGCCACCGGCAAGCTCATTGAAGAAGCGGTAAAGGCCGCCCCGGAATACACCCCCGGAAATCCCGAAATTGTGGACTGCGGCGACTTTGCCTCCGCCGTCCATGCCGCAGCCAATGCCGCTGTGGAGGGGGATGTGGTACTGATGAGCCCCGCCAGCGCCGCCTTCGACCAGTTTAAGAATTTCATGGTTCGTGGCGAATTTTTCAAAAAACTTGTGAGGGAGCTGTAATCATGGAAGTGACGAAAGCAACCAAAAAGGTGTCCAAGGCCATCCGTAAGCTGCTGCCCTTGGGTGACTGCGGTGCGGTGATCGTGGCGGCAGGAAGTGCCTCCCGGATGGGCGGCATCGACAAAGTCATGGCAGAGTTGGACGGTGAACCTATGATCGTCCGCACAGTGCGGACGTTTCAAAACAGCGACGTGATCAAGCAGATCGTCATCGTCACCCGGAAAGACCTGATCGAGCCCATCAAGGGGCTGTGTCAGGGCTTTGACAAGGTCACCGATGTGGTGGTCGGCGGCGACAGCCGTCAGGCATCCGTGTGGCGTGGTCTGAATACCCTTTCTCCCAAAATGAAGCTGGCCGCCATTCAGGACGGCGCACGTCCCCTGATCACCCCGGAGGTTATCGACCGGACGGTTCGTGCGGCGCATACTTATGGTGCAGCGGCTCCTGCGGTGCCGGTGAAGGACACCGTCAAGATCGTCAAGGGCGGCATCGTGGACAGCACCCCGGATCGCTCCACCTTGCAGGCGGTGCAAACCCCTCAGGTCTTTGACCGGGATCTGATTTGCGGTGCGCTTCAGAAGGCCCTCAGTGCCGAGGCACCCATCACCGATGATTGCTCTGCTGTGGAGCGGTTGGGCATGTCCGTGAAGATCGTGGAGGGCGACGAGCGGAACCTGAAGGTTACCACCCCCATGGATTTGAAGATCGCACAGATGCTGTTGGAGGAAATGAAATGAGAATCGGACACGGATATGATGTACACCGGCTGGTGGAAGGCCGGGATTTGATTCTGGGCGGCGTGAAGATCGAATACGCTAAGGGCCTGCTGGGCCACTCCGATGCGGACGTTCTGCTCCATGCGGTGTCCGATGCGCTGCTGGGCGCAGCGGGTCTGGGTGACATCGGCAAGCACTTTCCTGACACAGATGCTCAGTATAAAGGCGCAGATTCCCTGAAATTGCTGGAAATCGTAGGGCGAAAAGTTGCCCAGGCGGGGTACCGGGTCAGCAACATCGATGTGACGATGATCGCCCAGGCACCGAAGCTCCGCCCTCACATTGAGGTCATGGAGCGCAACATCGCAGGTGCTTTGGGCATTGATGTGAGCCGGGTGAATGTGAAGGCCACCACCGAGGAAAAACTGGGCTTCACCGGCACCGGCGAGGGTATGTCCTGCCATGCGGTGTGCCTACTGGAAGAATAAGGATTTTCGCAGGCGGCCCGTTGGTCGACGGCGCCTGGG
>JAZONA010000108.1:0-5785 GCA_045654265.1 Faecousia sp. | reverse complement strand
GATACCGGTAGCCACAACGTAGTTACCGATGGAAACAGCCTTCTCGGACATCCACTCGGGAGCGCAGCCGACAACGGGAACCTGGGAAATGTTGATGCCCCAGTCCTTGGCGATGTCGGAAGCCAGGATCATCATACGGGAAATATCCACGCAGGAGCCCATGTGCAGCACGGGAGGAATACCAGCCAGCTCGCAAACACGCTTCAGACCTGCGCCGCAGTACTCCTTAGCCTGCACGGGATCCATCAGACCGGCCTTAGCGGCAGCCTGAGCGGAACAGCCGGTGGTGATAACGATGATGTCGTTCTCCAGCATCTTCTTCATCAGCTCGATGTGGGCGGTGTCGGGACGGATCTTGGGGTTGTTACAGCCGACCATAGCCACAGCGCCACGGAGGACACCGGAATGGACACACTCGATCAGGGGCTTGGTGGTGCCGAACTCGTCCAGCTGGGAGTTGGCAACGCCGTCCAGAACCTTCTTGATGGCCTCAACGGAGTAACCCACGCGAGCCTTCTGCTTCTGGTTGGGGATGTTCACCAGCTCAGCCTTACGGTTCTTGAAGTTCTCGATGGACATCTTCACGATGGCCTTGGCGTTGTCGCCGGCGGTCTCAGCGGAGAAGCGGTAGAACTCGGAATCGGGAATCTGAGCGATGGGGGAAGTGGTGATGAACTTGGTATGGAAGCACTTGGACAGGGGGCCCAGTGCGGGGAAGATACACTGCACGTCCACAACGATGGATTCGCAGGCGCCGGTGAGAACAACGTTCTCCTGGTTCAGGAAGTTACCGGCCATGGGGATGCCGTGACGCATGGTGACTTCGTTGGAAGTACAGCAAACACCGGAAACGGTGATGCCCTTAGCGCCCATGGACTTGGCGTAAGCGATCATCTCGGGATCGTTTGCGTAGTAGACGATCATCTCGGACAGAGAGGGATCGTGACCGTGGACAACGATGTTGACATTGTCCTTCTCCATGACGCCGATGTTAGCCTCGGTGTCGATGGGCTTGGGAGTGCCGAACATAACGTCAGAGAACTCGGTACCCATCATGGAGCCGCCCCAGCCGTCGGACAGACCGGCACGCAGAGCCTGACGGATCAGAGCCTCAGCCAGAGAGGAACAACCCATGTGGGACATGTGCAGGGACTGGGAAACTTCCCGGTCGATAGCACGGGGGGTGATCTCAGCAGCCTCCCACAGCTTCTGGGTGTGCTCGGGGGCACGCTCCACAAAGCGCTGGGTGCCGAAGGGCTTGCCGTACTCCAGCAGGCCGATCTCAGCCATTTCGTGAGCCAGAGCGTAAATGTCCTTACCCTCGGTCTCCACGCCCCACTCCTTAGCGATGCGAATCAGCTTCTCAGGATCCTTGACCTGATAGTTGCCGCCCTCACGGGTCTGGTGCAGGGTGTGCATGATCTCACGGCCATGGTCGGAGTGCGTAGCAGCACCGCCGGCGGTGAAGATCAGATAGTTACGGGCGACGATGCCATGCACATCGCAGCCACAGATGCCACGGGGTGCCTTCTTGGTGATGCGGCAGGGGCCCATGGAGCAGATGCGGCAGCAGGTACCTGCCTCGCCGAAGCCGCAGTGAGGAGTCTGGTTCTTGGCACGCTGCTGCCAAGTGTCAGCGCCGACCTTCTGTGCGGTTTCCAGCAGAGAATTGGTGGCCGCTTCCATCTCCTCGACGGATGTAGTAAATGCCCAATCCTTCAATCTTATTTCCTCCTAATATTTGATTTCGTAAAAATAGTCATACTATCTCCATACTAGGATACATAATGTATCAGTATTATTTTACAACATTATGGCAGAAAGTCAATTAGTGGAACTGTAACAAAATACTCCAAATTTTGATATCCCCCCGGAGGGGATTTTGGTGGTTTTTTTGCGCCCAAAAAACAATCCCTTTCGGGCGCACGAATGCCCACCACCCATGGATTTTTGGCGCTGTAAAGGATTGCTTGTGTGACTAGCGACGCACCCCTTGGCCCCCTCTGACGAGGGGGCTGTCACGCCGAACGGTGTGACTGGGGGAGAGAAAAACGTTGCGGTTAACGCAAACTCATAATAGATTAAGCATTTTTATCTCTCCCTCAGTCCAAAATCAAAGATTTTGGACAGCTCCCTCATCAGAGGGAGCCAAGGCGCCGCATAGCGGCGCTAAACAATCCTTTATCATCCTTGACAGCAGGAAAAATTTGTGATACCATAATACCACAATGAGGGAGTAGCGAACGCTCTGCGTAACAAGTCAACACCCGGTCATTTTGGCCTGGCTTGTTTTCATTTGCGAGACTCATGTATGCCCGGTCTGGCCATACATGGGATTTTCCAAGTATGGTTTTCACCGTGCTTGGATTTTTTCTTTTTTAGGGCATAAAATATCTTGAGGAGTGAAGTTTATGAAAAATGCCTACACCCAATCGGCGGAGGAAGTTCTGCGCCAATTGGAAAGTAATCCGGAGGGCCTGTCTGCTGCGGAAGTACAGAAGCGGCAGGAAAAATACGGCCCCAACAAGCTGAAGGAGGCGAAAAAGCCCTCCCTGATCGCCCGGTTCTTCAAGCAGCTGACCGATCCCATGCTGATCATCCTGCTCATTGCCGCGGCGGTTTCTGCAGGAACTACTATTTTAAATAATGTGCGCAACCCCCATGAGCCGGAATCTCTGGCGGAGGTGGCCATCATTTTGATCGTGGTTCTGCTGAACGCCATTCTGGGCGTGTTCCAGGAGAGCAAGGCGGAAGCGGCTATCGAAGCGTTGCAGACCATGACCGCCGCCACTTGCAAAGTCCTTCGTGACGGCAAGCTGATGGTGATCCATTCCGACGAGCTGGTGCCCGGCGACGTGGTGGTTCTGGAAGCCGGCGACAGCGTCCCTGCCGACGGCCGTATCATCGAAAATGCATCCCTGAAGATCGAGGAAGCCGCCCTCACCGGTGAATCCGTGCCGGTGAACAAGGTGCTGGATGCTCTGGGCTTGGAGGAAGTGCCTCTGGGCGACCGGAAAAATATGTGCTACATGGGCTCCACCGTGGTTTATGGACGCGGCAAGGCTGTGATCACCGGCACCGGTATGGATACCGAAATGGGCAAGATCGCCGGAGCCTTGGCCGCCACCGCTGACGAACAGACTCCCCTGCAGCGCAAACTGGATCAGCTGGGCAAGCTTCTTTCCAAGCTGGTGCTGGGCATCTGCGTGTTTATTTTCGCATTTAATCTGTTTATGGCCCGGGAGCAGCTGGGGCAGGCAGGAGAAACCCTGAATGTGATTCTGGAAACCTTTATGGTCGCCGTTTCTCTGGCGGTTGCCGCCATCCCTGAGGGTCTGGCAACGGTGGTTACGGTGGTGCTGTCCATCGGCGTGACCAATATGTCGAAGCGCAACGCCGTCATCCGCCGGCTCACCGCCGTGGAAACCCTGGGCTGCACCCAGGTGATCTGCTCCGACAAGACCGGAACCCTGACCCAGAACAAGATGACTGTTGTGGAGCATTTCGGCGAGGAGAAGCTACTGGCTACCGCCATGGCTCTTTGCTCCGATGCATCTTTGAATGACAAGGATGAAGCCGAGGGCGAGCCTACCGAGTGCGCTCTGGTGAATTACGCCTGCAAGTTGGGCCTGAAAAAGCAGGATTTGGAGGCGCAAACGCCCCGTGTGGACGAAGCTCCCTTTGATTCCGGACGGAAGATGATGTCCACCATTCACGCTGTGGATGGCGGTTATATCCAGTACACCAAGGGTGGCCCGGATGTGGTGCTGAGCCGCTGCGCCTACTACTGGGATAATGGCGAAGTCAAGCCCATGACCGAGGAAAAGCGCAGCCAGATCATGGCCGCCAACAAGGACATGGCCGATCGGGCCCTTCGTGTCCTTGCCGCCGCTATGCGCAATTGGGATGCCAAGCCCGGGGAGAATACCCCCGAGTATCTGGAGCAGGATCTGATCTTCGTGGGCCTCACCGGCATGATCGACCCGGTTCGTCCCGAGGTTAAGGCTGCCATCGCCGAGTGCCGCAACGCCGGCATCCGTGCGGTGATGATCACCGGCGACCACAAGGACACCGCCGTGGCCATTGCCAAGGAGCTGGGTATCATTACCGATGCTTCTCAGGCCATCACCGGCGCAGAACTGGACGACATTTCCGACGAGGATCTGAAGGAATTCGTAAAGAATTACGGTGTGTATGCCCGTGTTCAGCCGGAGCATAAGGTGCGTATTGTCAATGCCTGGAAGGCAAACGGTGCCATCACCGCCATGACCGGTGACGGTGTCAACGATGCCCCCTCCATCAAGTCCGCCGACATCGGCGTGGGCATGGGCATCACCGGCACCGACGTTACCAAAAATGTGGCGGATATGGTGCTGGCGGACGACAATTTTGCCACCATCGTTGCCGCTGTGGGCGAGGGACGTCGGATTTACGACAACATCCGCAAGTCCATCCAGTTCCTGCTGGCTTCCAATATCAGCGAGGTGCTGGGCGTGTTTGTGTCGGCGCTGTTGGGCTTTACCCTGCTGGGACCTGTGCATCTGCTGTTCATCAATCTGGTCACCGACTGCTTCCCGGCGCTGGCGCTGGGCATGGAAAAGGCTGAGCCGGATACCATGCGCCGTCCGCCCCGTGACCCCAAGGAGGGCATCTTCGCCGGCGGCCTGCTGGTGGATATTCTCTATCAGGGCGTGTTGGTGTCGCTGCTGACTATGGTGTCCTATGTGATCGGTCACAGCATCGAGGTGGGGCATTTCCAGTTCCCCCAGGGCGTTTCTCCTGACGGCATGACCATGGCATTTTTGACCATGTCCATGTGCGAGATTTTCCATTCTTTCAATATGCGTTCCCAGCGCAAGTCTATTTTCAGCCTGAATACCCACAATAAGGTGCTGTGGGCGGCGATGATCGGTTCTTTTGTGCTGACTGTGGCGCTGTTGTATGTGCCTTTCCTGCGGAATGCCTTTGGCTTTACCGCCATCAGCCTGACGGAGTTTGCCATCGCTCTGGGTATTGCCGTGCTGGTGATTCCCATTGTGGAGATCGTGAAGCTGATTCAAAGAAAGCTGAAGAAATAAATATGAAATCGCCGCCGGGGATTACCTCGGCGGCGATTGTTATTTATTTACGAAGGGTGCGCTCCTGGATCAGGAGCAGATCGGACAGAATCGTATTGGAAACCAGCATACCCTCCGGGGTCAGCCGCCATGCACCGGCATTGTTTTGGGCTGCGTGACCAATCTGGCGGCACTTTTCCAAATGCTCCTCCAGGGGCGCAAAGGGGAGCAGGTAACGGTTTTCGTACTCCTCCCGGTTGATGCCGGCGGTGGTGCGCAGACGGGTCATCAGGTATTCGCCAGCCCGTTCTCTGGGAGGGATCTCCTGCACGTCCTCAAGGACCTGACCGCCTTGCAAAATTCCGTCGATATAGCCCCGGATGTCCCGGATGGTGGCAAACCGCTTACCGGCGAAATCCGAGCTGGCGGCAGGGCCAAAGCTCAGATATTCACCGCCCTGCCAATATTTCAGGTTGTGCCGGGATACCATGCCCTTGCGGGCAAAGTTGGAGATCTCGTACTGCCGGTAGCCCTTGTAGCGGAGAATTTCAATGGCGGAAAGGTACATATCAGCTTGGGTATCGTCATCCGCCAAATTGCAGAACTCCTGATACTCATAAAGGGGTGTGCCCTCTTCCACCTTGAGACCGTAACAGCTGATATGCTCCGGCTGCAGCTTCAGTACATTCTTCAAAGTCTTTTCCCACGCCTGCAAGGACTGCCCCGGT
>JAZONA010000107.1:0-6575 GCA_045654265.1 Faecousia sp. | reverse complement strand
AGGATCAAACTCTCAAAAAATTGTATCTAAAGCCCGAAGGCTTCAAATCAAGTTTTTGAATAAATTTGTCTAGCAAATATTACTCAAGAATTTTCGTTGGCTGTTAATTCGATTTTAAAACCGATTTCTTAAACAATCCATATAATTGTCCAAGGTGTTTTATAGTTCGTCTTTGCGTTATTCAATTTACAAGGTACAGAACTGCTTTTCCTTTGTGCGTTTACCGCTCGCCAGACAGCTTTATGAGTTTAACACAAGATCAAGCATTTGTCAAGAACTTTTTTCAATTCTCAGCAAATTTTTTACTTGGTTTTGTGCTGTGTGCCCCTCACCGGAGCGCTTGCATATATTAACAGAATGATCCCGAAATGTCAAGAGGTTTTTTCGCTTTTTTTCATCTTTTTTCTACTGTCCAGAAGTTGTGTTAAAGGCGGCAGCAAAACCCAAGATATGGTCACAAAAATCACACCGATCCAGCTCGGTATATACAATCCGCACAAGAGCATAACCACCCCTATTGTAACCGCAACCAATATCGCAGGTATACGGATTTTTTCGTGTAACCGAGCCGCGCATTCACCGCTGACACTCAGTAAAACCGTCAGCAAGAGGAACCATCCAGCCGTTGTTGCAGCCCCCAGTATAGGTTCCAGTCTGATCTTCACGCTTCGCACCGCTTCGTAAAAAGGATACTCCACCCTGGCTCCTGAAAGCACTGCCGTTGTCATGAAGGCTGCGACCGACGTGACGATTCCTGCAATCCAGCCCTTTTTTCGGGTTCTGCCAATCAGCGGTGCCGCAGAAATCAAGAGCACCAGAACTGTTGTCCAGGATCCTATACCCAATTTAGGCTTCATGTATCGCACGTTTGCCTCGGGGATCATCGCCAGCATCACGGCACTATACATTATAATAATAAACCAAAACAGCACACAGCCCACCCCTGCAGCGGATCGAATCCCCTTTCCCGCAGACCATGCCGCCAGAGCCAGCAGAATCAGCGGAACCGCCGGGTGTGGGTCGGTAGGCCAGCATTGTTGCGCTTGAGGAAGCAAGATTATCAATGCAATCAAAGCTGCCGCCCATTGCAAGATACTTCCCCATCTTCCCACCGGACCTCCAAACAAGGCAGCAGCACCGCAAATTCCCGTGACAGCCAACAGCCACGGCCACGGCTCCCCTGCGGACACCATGATCAACGGTGCAATAGTCGCTCCAATGAGCCATCGGCTGATTTGTTTATCAGAAGGCAAGCTCCATTCTCCCCTCTTCAATCCGCAGAATCGGCAAATCCACCTGCTCTGCAGCACAATCTTTTAATGATACGCCGGGGTCATGGTGCTTCAGGTACTCCCCCAGTTTTTCTAAATCCGGTTCCCCTTCAAGCAAGCACACCCGGCAGGATGGGCGCAGATACAGCTTGATCTCCTCCAGCACCACAGCATCCGAAATCAGCAGATAATCAGTCGTGTCCAGAAACACTTCCCCGGTAGCATTGGCACGCATTTTATCCAGCGCCGCAGCCATCGAATCTCCGGAACCCTCATCACCGGTATCGGTCTGCAAATGAATCTCTCCATCTGCAGATACCACCAACACCTGCACCGGTTGCAAGGTGCTGATATTCTGTCCCGATGGCTCCACCCGAGCAAAAAATATCACAGCGCCCAATGCCGCCACCCACAGCAGGATCCGTTTCATTTCTGATTCCTCCCATCCATGGGTTTATACCTTTGAGGGCGAAGCTTCTGTTGTTTCAAACGGCTACGCAGGATACCTCCATTCTCAGCCATGGCAATGGGTGCAAGATAGGGTACACCCAAACTTTCCAGTCCTGACAGGTGGATCAGCAATCCAATACCCCCTACCGTCACGCCGAATAAACCGCCCACGGCACCCAGAATTGCCAAGCCAAACCGCCAGACCCGCACTGCCTCCGCCAAATCCCGGTTAGGCTGGACGAAGCCACACACACCGGCGATACTTACGGCGATCAGCGCCGTTGGCGAGATCAGTTTCGCTTCTACAGCGGCGGTGCCTACCACGATACCGCCAATCACCGACACCGACTGCCCCACTGCCTGGGGCAAATGGATACCCGATTCCTGCAAAAGCTCAAATGCAATGAGTAACGCCAGCACCTCCGCCGCTGTAGAAAAGGGCACCGCCCGTTTGCTTTCGATGATCGCCTGCAATAGCGGCAAGGGAATCATCTGCTGATGAAAGGTACTCAGCGCCACGAAAATCCCCGGCAGAAGCAGACTCAAAATCAGCGCAATGTATCGCAGAATGCGAATACACGAAGCGCTGATATAATCGTTGCTTCGATCCTCCGGGCTGTCCATTAAACTACCGATGTCCGTAGGCGCAAGATAACCTAAGGGTAAGCCGTCAATCAGCAGACCCACCTGACCTTTCAGCAGGCCCTGACTGAACCGGTCACTCCGCTCGGTGTATTCCAGCAAAGGAAATGCGGTGGTACGGGAACCAGTGACGTACTCCTGCACCGAGGCCGGTGACATCAAACCGTCAATATCGATTGACCTCAGGCGTTTGCGCATCCGCTCAACATATTCCGGGTTTGTGACCCCCTCCAGCCACACAAGGGATACGTTTGTCAAACTTCGTTTGCCGATTTGGGTTTCGTAGATTCGCAGGTCAGGACTGCGCAGGTGTCGGCGAACGTAACTGGTATTGGAACGGATTGTTTCCACGAAGGCGTCCTTTGCGCCTTTGACGGTGTTTTCCACCTCAGGTGGGGCAGTGCCACGTTTGTCCGGGGTTTTGACCTCGAAACCGATGGCCCCCACGCCCGGAAACAGCACCACGCAAAATCCGTTGACCAACAGCTTCGCCACATCCTCGGCAGTATCGCAGGGTACGGCCACATTATTATAGATCATGCCGGCCATGGCGTGATCATAAAGGGCTTGCATATCCGCTCCCTGCAGATGGCGGGTGATGGGCTTGAAAATGTAATCTGAGGCATAGGCAGAGGCGATCAGGCCATCGATGGCATACGCATAGAGGGTATGCTCGCCGCAACGAAGCTCACGGCGGATAAAATCGGCCGCATCCCGGAAAATATGACGAATTTGCGCATCCATAATCTCACCTCCCGGGTAGTTTGCCCCATGGGAAGAAGATTATGTAATTGCATTTTGCCAGAATCGGTGGTATAGTGGTACAAAATGATTGTTTATCCCAGGAGGAAATTATGTCCCATGTTATTGCCGCCGTGTCCACCGGCAACCAGGTCAGCGCCATCGGCATTATCCGACTCACCGGTGACGACTGCGCTCAGGTGGCGGGCAAAGTCTTTACATTAAATAATGGAAAGTCCCTGACAGAAGCTCCCGACCGGAAGCTGATGCTGGGCAAGCTTCATGATAAGGACGGCCGCATCATCGACTCCTGCTGTGCCATCGTTTCCCGTGGCCCTCACAGCTACACCGGCGAGGACACGGTGGAATTCCATTGCCACGGCTCCCCGGCGGTACTGGCGGCAGGTCTGGAAGCGCTGTATATTGCCGGTGCCCTGCCTGCCAAGCGTGGCGAATTTACGAAAAGAGCCTTCTTGAACGGCAAACTGGATCTGACCCAAGCCGAAGCGGTAATCGACCTTATCGAAGCGGACACCGCCGATGCCGCTGCCAATGCCGCCGGTCAGGTGGAGGGCGTTTTGAAGCAGAAGCTGATGCCGGTTTACAACGATTTGACCGACCTTTGCAGTCATTTTCATGCGGTGCTGGATTATCCTGACGAGGATATTGAGGACTTCGGCTTGGCATCCTATGAAGGCCAGCTAAAAAAGAACGAAAAAATTCTGGACGGGCTTCTCAGCACCTACGGTCAGGGACGAATCTTGCGTCAAGGCGTATCTGCCGCCATTGTGGGCAGACCCAACGTGGGCAAATCCAGCCTGCTCAACGCCATGGCTGGTTTTGAGCGTGTCATCGTTACCGACATTCCCGGCACCACCCGGGATACCGTAGAGGAAACGGTGATGCTGGGCTCCACCCGTCTGCGACTGATTGATACTGCAGGCATCCGTGACACCGCCGATGCCATCGAGGCCATGGGCGTGGAACGTTCCCGGAAAGCCGCCGAAAATGCGGATTTAGTGATTTTCGTCTGCGACGGCTCCAAGCCCCTTACCGAAGAGGATGAAGCCATCATCGATCTGTGTCTGGATCATGAAAATGCCATTGCGCTGATCAATAAATCGGATCTAGGGCAATGTGTTGTTCCGTCGGATCTCCCCTTCATGGCGGTGATCCATGTCTGCGCCAAAACCGGCGAGGGTTTGGATCAACTGGCCGATATGGTGGATGTGATGTTTGAAGGACAGAGTCCTTGCGATGGCTCTATTTTGACCAACCCCCGGCAGTATGATGCGGTACGTCGAGCCAGAGATGCCATCGATGCGGCACTGAAGGGTTTGCGGCTGGGACTGACGCCCGATGCGGTGCTGACGGATGTGGAAGTGGCCATGGAAGCCATGGGCGAAGTCACCGGTGCCACCGTCCGGGAAGACATCACCGCCCGGATCTTTGAGCGTTTTTGCGTAGGAAAATAAAAGGAAGAATAACATGATTTATTTAGACAATTCGGCCACCACCAAGCCTTGCGGGGCGGCGGTGGAGGCCATGATGAAAGGACTGACGGAGGACTGGGGCAATCCCAGTGCGCTGTACGGCTTTGGCATCGATGCGGCCCACAAGCTGCGTACCGCCCGTCAGCAGGTGGCTACCGCCATGGGCGCAGAGCCCGACCGGGTGTTTTTCACCTCCGGCGGTACCGAGGCGGACAACTGGGCGATTCTCAGCACCGCCAAGCGTTTTGGCAAGAAAAACAAGCACATCATCACCACCGCCATCGAGCACCACGCCATCCTGAACACCATGAAGGAGCTGGAAGCTCAGGGCTTTGAGGTGACTTATCTTCAGCCAGACCAGCTGGGACGCATCACCTTGGATGCCCTGAAAGCTGCGCTTCGCAAGGACACCATTTTGGTATCCATCATGATGGTCAACAACGAGGTAGGCTCCGTGATGCCCATTGCACAGATGGCAAAGCTGACCCACAAGCTGTGTCCCGATGCTATTTTTCACACCGATGCGGTGCAGGGCTTCTTGAAAATCCCCTTTGCTGCAAAGACCTTGGGTGCGGATCTGATTTCCGTATCCTCCCACAAGATTCACGGCCCCAAGGGCGTGGGTGCGCTGTATATCTCCCCCCGGCTGAAATCCTTCCCTGCTCTGCTACACGGCGGCGGTCAGGAGAATAATTTCCGCAGTGGCACCGAAGGCACCCCGGCGATTTTCGGCTTCGCCGCCGCTTGCCAAGTCGGCTTTACCACCTTCAAAGAAGATATTGCCGCCGAGAAGGCCCTGCTGGATTCTGCCATCGATGCGCTGTCTGCCATGGAAGGTGTTGTGATCAACGGCGCTCACGAAGCGCCTCACATTCTCTCCCTGGCAATCCCCGGCGTACCCACGCAAAATTCCATCAACATCCTGCAGGATCACGGCATCTGCGTATCTGCCGGCTCTGCCTGCGCCAAGGGTCACCGCAGCCACGTTCTTTCTGCCATGAATGTGCGTCCCGAGATCATCGACAGCACTTTCCGGGTTTCTCTGTGCCGGGAAAACACCGCTGAAGAAGTAGAAAAACTCTGCGCTGTGATCCAGGAGGAGATCCTCCCCCGGTGGAAGTGAAATTTTGCACAAAGGAAAGCTTCGTTTTTCCGGGTGGTAATCGTTCAGATTGCCACCCGGTTCTATTTTTTCTGCAAGTTTCCAGAAAAAAGTTGCAAAAAGTACTTGTATTCTTGCATTCGTTCTGTTACAATAGGGCGCATGAAATACTTCCTGAGGAGGACATTTGTTTATGAGTTATGTAGATGAAACCCTTGCCCGGGTAAAGGCACAGAACCCCGGTCAGCCCGAATTCCATCAGGCTGTTGAAGAAGTTCTGGAATCCCTGCGTGTTGTGATTGAGCGCAACGAGGAGAGCTACCGCAGAAATGCTCTGATGGAGCGTCTGACCACTCCCGAGCGCGTGATTCTGTTCCGTGTTCCCTGGGTGGACGACAACGGTCAGGTTCAGGTCAACAACGCCTACCGTGTGCAGTTCAACTCCGCTATCGGCCCCTACAAGGGCGGTATGCGTTTCCACCCCAGCGTCAACCTGTCCATCATGAAGTTCTTGGCTTTCGAGCAGACCTTCAAGAACAGCCTGACCAGCCTGCCCATCGGCGGCGGTAAGGGCGGCTCCGACTTCGACCCCAAGGGCAAGTCCGACCGTGAGATCATGGCCTTCTGCCAGAGCCTGATCACCGAGCTGTACAAGTACATCGGCGCTGACACCGACGTGCCCGCCGGCGATATCGGCGTTGGCGCTCGTGAGGTTGGCTTCATGTACGGTCAGTACAAGCGCATCCGTGGTGTTTACGAAGGCGTGTTCACCGGCAAGGGCCTGAGCTACGGCGGTTCGTTGGCACGTACCCAGGCTACCGGCTACGGCCTGCTGTACCTGACCGACGAGATGCTCAAGTGCAACGGCAAGTCCCT
>JAZONA010000106.1:0-14004 GCA_045654265.1 Faecousia sp. | reverse complement strand
ATCGAGATGTTCCACAAGCTGCTGGACTACGCTGAGGCTGGCGACAACATCGGCGCTCTGCTGCGTGGTGTTGACAAGAAGGAGATCGAGAGAGGCCAGGTTCTGTGCAAGCCCGGCTCCATCAAGCCCCTGACCAAGTTCGCTGGCCAGGTCTACGTCCTGTCCAAGGAAGAAGGCGGCCGTCACACTCCTTTCTTCAACAACTATCGTCCTCAGTTCTACTTCCGTACCACCGACGTTACCGGCATCATCAACCTGCCCGAGGGTGTTGAGATGTGCATGCCCGGCGACAACGTTGTTATGAACGTCGAGCTGATCACCCCCATCGCTATCGAGAAGGGCCTGCGTTTCGCTATCCGCGAAGGCGGCCGTACCGTCGGTTCCGGTGTTGTCACCGAGATCTTCGAGTAATTCTGGTTTCTTTCAAAATACCCCGACTTCGGTCGGGGTATTTTTTTACCTTGGGTAGATTTATTCATTTTTGTATGTTATAATAAATGAAGTATATGAGCAGGGGGGAGCAGATTGAAGGAACTGCGTAGTAAAATTTTTGAGGCACTGATTTCGGCCTTGCCGATCACCGCCATTGTATATATTCTTGCCATGACCCCTTGGTTTAATCTGTCTGCAGTAGAACTGATTACGTTCTCTGTGGGTGCTGTGCTTCTGATTTTGGGCATCGGATTGTTTAATCTGGGCGCAGACTTGGCTATGACACCCATGGGTACCCATGTGGGTGCAGGACTTTCCCGTCAGAAGAAGCTAGGACTGTTGCTGTCTGTTTGTTTTGTACTGGGTATGCTCATTACCATTGCAGAACCGGATCTACAGGTCTTGGCTAAGCAGGTCAGCGCCGTTATGAACGGCACTGTGTTGGTGTATGCTGTAGGCCTGGGCGTCGGTGCTTTTTTGGTTGTTGCGATTTTGAGAATTGTTTTCCGCCGGAAGCTGTCAGCTATTTTGATGCTGTTTTATATGCTTTTATTTGCCCTGGCGCTGATGCTGGCTGTCAATGACAAGATGGCACTGCTGCCCATGGCGTTTGACTCCGGCGGAGTTACCACCGGCCCTATTACCGTACCTTTTATTATGGCACTGGGTGTTGGTATTTCCAGCGTTTTGGGTGACAAACGTTCCCAGGAGAACAGCTTTGGTCTGGTGTCTTTGTGTAGTGTTGGCCCGATTCTTGCAGTGCTGGTTCTGGGTATCTTCTCTCGCAATAATCTGACCTATGATGTGCCGGACTATACTGCCAACAAGGATGTTTTGGGTACATATTTACACAGCCTTGCCCATACTGCCAAGGAAGTGGCGCTGGCGCTTGGGTTGATCGTGTCGTTCTTCCTGCTCTGTCAGCTGTTCTTCCTGAAGCTGCCGAAGCGGAAGCTGATCAAAATTGGCGTAGGTGTCCTGTTTACTTATGTAGGACTGGTAATTTTCCTTACCGGTGTGAATGTAGGTTTTATGCCCATTGGCTACAAACTGGGTTTCCAAATGGCTGGATGCGGTAAATGGATTCTTGTAGTTTTTGGCTTAATAACCGGTGTGCTGGTAGTTTTGGCAGAGCCTGCTATCCATGTTCTGAACAAGCAGGTGGAAGAGGTCACCGGCGGTTACGTTACCCGTAAGGCTATGATTTTGGGTCTTTGTATTGGTGTTGGTGCATCCATTGCTTTGTCCATGATCCGAATTATCTTTGATTTTTCTTTGGTTTATTACATCATCCCCGGTTATTTCATTTCTTTGGCGCTGAGCTTGTTTGTACCGCCAGTGTATACTGCTATTGCCTTTGACTCTGGTGGCGTTGCCAGCGGCCCCATGACCTCCGGTTTTATTCTGCCTCTGGCAGTGGGAGCTTGCGTCAGCTTGCAGGGTACAGATGCTGTTTTGCAGGATGCCTTCGGTGTTGTGGCCTTGGTTGCCATGACTCCGTTGATCACAATTCAGCTTTTGGGATTCCGTGCCATCGTTGCCGGTCGCGTGAAGGAGCGTAAGGCCATGGAGCGGATGCTGGATGCGGACGATCAGCAGATCATCAACTTTATGTAAGGAGGAGCGACTATGGCAAATACGGTCAATGATACCGCAATCAAAAAGCTGAAGCTGCTCTTTACAGTGGTGGAACGGTCTAAAGCGGAGTTTTATTTGGATGTGATCAGCCAGTTTCAGGTGAATTGCCAGATGGTAATGGGCGGCATGGGCACAGCCCGTTCGGAGCTGGTGGATATGCTGGGCCTGACCAGTGAAAAAGCTGTGATCCTCAGCGTTGTTCGGGAGGACATGGTGGATGCGGTGATGAATCGCCTGGAAGACAAATTCGCTACCATCCGCAACGGCAAGGGCGTAGCCTTTGCGGTACCTCTGAGTAGCGTGATCGGTGTGAATCTATATCAGTTTTTGAGCAATAACCGGCTCAAGAAGGGAGGCAGCCATGAAAACCAATAACCATGAGGTGATCTTTGCCATCGTCAACTCTGGCTTCGCCGATGATGTGATGGAGATCGCCAAGGAGAACGGCGCCCGGGGCGGCACCATCCTCAACGCCAGAGGCGTTGCAGGTCAGGAGGCTGCGGCATTTTTCGGTATTACCCTCCATCAGGAGAAGGAAATTTTGATGATGGTGGTGGACAAGGCCATCCGGGACGATATCCTCAACGCCATCTATAAGCAGATGGGCATGGCCAAGAAGGCTCAGGGCATTGCCTTTTCTCTGCCTGTATCCGATGTTGCCGGTCTTGTGAAGGAACCGGAGCCCGCGGAAGAAAATTAATCCATAACGCAGCCGATTTATGATCGGCTGCGTTATTGTGCGTTTTGACAAGTTTCGCCATGTTTGCTCCTTGGGATTTGTTGACGAAAAAACGGCGAAATTCACGAAAAACTCTTGCAAAATTTGGGGAATAATGATAATATAAGCAGGTAGTAGGCTCTATTGAAAAATGGCCGGTTTATGCCGTGCCCACACAGAACCATCGACTGAAGGAGAAATACTATGACATCCCAGGAAAAGAAACAGCTTGCCATTACCGCCTGCAAGGTGCGTATGGGAATCATCGAGTCCACCCATGCTGCCAAGTGCGGCCATCCCGGCGGAAGTCTGTCCGCTGCGGATATGTTCACCTATCTGTATTTCAAGGAATTGAATGTAGACCCCAAGAATCCCAAGTGGGAGGATCGGGATCGTTTTGTCCTGAGTAAGGGTCACACTGCTCCCGGTCTGTATGCCGCTCTGGCACTGCGGGGCTTTTTCCCTGTGGAAGATCTGCTGACTCTGCGTAAGGTGGGCAGCTACCTGCAGGGCCACCCCAACATGAACACCGTTCCCGGTGTAGATATGTCCACCGGTAGCTTGGGTCAGGGCATCTCCACCGCCTGCGGCATGGCACTGGCTGCCAAGGTCAAGGGTAAGTCCAACCGGGTGTACACCCTGCTGGGCGACGGCGAGATTCAGGAAGGCCAGGTTTGGGAAGCCTGCATGTTCGCCAGCCACTATAAGCTGGACAACCTGTGTGTCATTATTGATAACAACGGTCTCCAGATCGACGGCGATGTCGCCAAGGTCATGAGTCCGTACCCCATTGTGGATAAGCTGGAGGCCTTCGGCTTCCAGGTTTACGCCATCGACGGTCACGATTTCGAGGCCATCGAGGCTGCTATGGATGCCGCCAAGACTGTCACCGGCAAGCCCACCGCCATCGTTATGAAGACGGTGAAGGGTAAGGACATTTCCTTCATGGAAAACAACGCCGGCTGGCACGGTGTCGCACCCAACGATGCCCAGTTCGAGCAGGCTATGGGTGAGCTGAAGGCAAAGCTCGCAGAATTGGAGGGCTGATACTATGGCTGATGTTAAGAAAATGGCCACTCGTGATGGCTATGGCAGGGGCCTTGTGGCTCTGGGCAAGGAGCACGATGACATCGTGGTTCTGGATGCCGACCTGGCCGGCTCTACCAAGACCGGTATGTTCGCAAAGGAGTTCCCCGACCGTCATTTCAACGCCGGCATTGCCGAGGCGGATATGGTCAGCGTGGCTGCCGGTCTGGCTGCCAGCGGCTTTACTCCCTTTGCTTCTTCTTTTGCTATGTTCGCCAGCGGTCGTGCCTTCGAGCAGATTCGTAACTCCGTTGGCTATCCCCAGCTGAATGTGAAGATCGGCGCTTCCCATGGCGGTATGTCCGTGGGCGAGGACGGCGCTTCTCATCAGTGCTGTGAGGATTTTGCTCTGATGCGCTCCATCCCCGGCATGGTGGTCATTTGCCCCGCTGACGGCGTGGAAGCTGAGGCTGCCACCAAGGCTGCCTATGAATACAAGGGTCCTGTGTACCTGCGTATGGGTCGTCTGGCTGTGCCCGTGTTCCATGAGGAAGGCTTTGAATTCCAGATCGGCAAGGGCGAAGTGATGCGTGATGGCGACGATATCGCTATCATTGCCAACGGTCTGATGGTTTACGAAGCCATCAAGGCTGGCGAGGCTTTGGCTGCTGAGGGTATCAATGCTCGGATTATCAATATGTCCACCGTCAAGCCTCTGGACGAGGAGCTGGTGCTGAAGGCTGCCAAGGAGTGCGGCAAAATCATCACCTGCGAGGAGCAC
This sequence comes from Faecousia sp., assembly GCA_045654265.1. Taxonomy (GTDB): domain Bacteria; phylum Bacillota; class Clostridia; order Oscillospirales; family Oscillospiraceae; genus Faecousia. The sequence continues at coordinate 9,409 of JAZONA010000106.1, read as the reverse complement.
AGTGTCATCGGCGGTCTGGGCGAGGCTGTTTGCAGCTTCCTTTCTGAGAATTATCCCACTCCCGTGCGCCGCATTGGTGTCAATGACCAGTTCGGCTTCTCCGGCCCTGCTGGCGAGGTTCTGGAGGCCTTCGGTCTGTGCGAGAGCAATATCGTTAAGGTCACCAAGGAATTCCTGGGTAAGTAAAATCATACCGGGCTGTTCGTATGAACAGCCCGGTTATTTTTGAAAGAAAACCTTGCATTTCCTGGAGTTTTAAAGTATAATAAATTGATTTATTTTACATATTTATATGAGGTTTTGCTGTGTATCTGAAATCTTTGGAAGTGCAGGGCTTTAAGTCCTTTCCGGACAAGACCCTGATCCGGTTCGGTGATGACATCACCGCCATCGTGGGCCCCAACGGCTCCGGTAAATCGAATATTTCCGATGCGATCCTCTGGGTTATGGGCGAGCAGAGCAGTAAGACGCTCCGTGGTGCCAAGATGGAGGACGTGATCTTCGGCGGTACCCAAAAGCGTCCCGCTGTGGGCTTTGCGGAGGCTACCCTGACTCTGGATAATACGGATCGGGCGCTGGCCTATGATTCCGACGAGGTCATGGTCACCCGGCGGTATTATCGCTCCGGTGATTCGGAATACTATATCAATCGCCAGTCCGCCCGTCTGCGTGATATCAATGAGATGTTCATGGACACCGGTCTTGGCAAAGAGGGCTACTCCAATATCGGTCAGGGTCGAATTGATGAGATTTTGTCCCTGAAGAGCGCCGACCGCCGGGAGATCTTTGAGGAGGCAGCTGGTATCTCCAAGTACCGCCACCGCAAGGAGGAAACCGAACGGAAGCTGGAGCGCACCGAGGATAACCTGATGCGCATCGGTGACAAGGTTTCCGAGCTGGAGCTGCAGCTGGAGCCTTTGAAGGTGCAATCCGAAAAGGCCAAGAAATACTTGGAGCTGAAAGACGAGCTTCAGGGGGTCGAGGTGGCCGTTTGGCTGGATACTCTGGATCGGCTGTCCTCCGCCGCGAAGAAAGCGGAGGAGGACTATGCCTCTGCATCTTTTGTGTTGCAGCAGGCTCACGACGATCTGGATCGGCTGTATAATCAGGCGACGGAGCTGACTGAGCTGCTCCACCGCCGGGATGGTGAACTGGAAACCGTTCGCCTGAAGGTGAATATGTTGGAGGCTACCCATCAGCAGCTGGAAGGCCAGATGGCTGTGCTTCGTGGCAATGTGACCAACAACGAGGGCAATATTGCCCGTATCGAAGAAGAGCTTCGGGGTGACGAAACCCGCAGTGGCGGCATCGTGACCCAGATTTCTCAAGCTCGTGAGCGCATCGCAGAGATCGATGAGGAGCTGGCAAAGAAGCGCTGTGTGCTGGACACCCTCCAGCAGGAGCTGGCCGCCATGACTGCCAATGCCCAAGGTATGACCCGTCAGTTCCTGGAGCTGCGGGGCAAGGAAACCAGCCTTGCGGCGGATTTGGCCGGTCGGGAAGCGGATATTCGTGGTTTGGAGGACAGCATGTCCCAGACAGCAGAGCGCCTTGCTTTGCTGAATGGCGATCTTTCCTCCGGCGATGAGCGCCGCCGGGAAGCCCAGTCTAATCTGGATGCCTGCCGCATGGAACTGCGCCGGGCGCAGGAGGATGTTACCGCCGCAAACAATATGATTTCCGGCTACACCCTCCGGCAGAACACCCGTGGCAAGCGCCGGGATGAGCTGGCCAATGACCTGCGTGAGTTGACCCAGAAGCTGGACGGCGTGACCGCCAAGGCTCGGGTGTTCCGTGCCATGGAGCGGGACTTTGAAAGCTATAATAAATCCGTCCGTCTGGTGCTGCAGGAGGCACAGCGTGGTGGTTTGCGTAATGTCCACGGCCCCGTGTCCCGTCTGATTCGCACCGAGGACGACTATACTGTGGCCATCGAGATCGCTCTCGGTGCCGCCATGCAGCAGATCGTGGTGGAAAACGAAGCCGACGGTAAGGCCGCCATTTCCTTCCTGAAGCGCACCGGCGGTGGCCGTGCCACCTTCCTGCCCATGTCCACCATTCAGGGACGTACCCTGCAGGAAAACGGCTTGGAAAATTGCCGTGGCTTTATCGGTATTGCATCCCAGCTGGTTACCGCAGAGGAGCGGTACCGGGGTGTCGTGGAGAATCTGCTGGGCCGCATCGTTATTGTCAATGACATTGATGCCGCCATCAACATGGCCAATAAGTACCGCAACCGCTTCAAGATCGTCACCTTGGACGGTCAGGTAATGAACCCCGGCGGTTCCATGACCGGCGGTTCTGTGAATAAGGAAGCCGGCATTCTGTCCCGCGCCAACGAGCTGGAAAAGCTCACCGCCCGAGAGAAGGAACTGCAGGACAAGAAGCTGATCACCGAAGCCGAGCTGAGTGAGGCTCAGCGGCAGGTGGATCAGGTTGAATTTGAGCTGAATACTGCCCGTGACCAGCTGCGTAGCGCCGAAGATCAGGTGCTTCGCCTGCAAGGTCAGGAGAAGCAGCATGAGATTCTGCTGCAGGCTATCGTGGATGCCATCGCATCTGCCACGCGGGAGAAGGAAGCTCTGGGCGAGCGTGACCGCTCCGACCGGGAGCGTTATGCCGCTCAGCAGGCGAAGATCCAGGTGTACTCTGCACAGCTTGCGGATACCAAGGCGCAGATCGCTTCTCTGGAAGGTACCCAGACCGATGCAGCTAACGCCACCGCCCAGATCACCGATCGGATGACCGAACTGAAGACCGAGGAAGCGGCGCTGGATGCAGAGCGGCACACCGCCGAAACCCACATTCAGGATCTGACCCAGCTTCAGGGCGCCATGGAAGGCGACCGTGCCAAGAAGCAGGCACTGATGGATGCCATCCGGGAGGACAATGTCCGTCTGGAAGGCGAAATCGCTCGGTTGCAGGCTCAGCAGAAGGAAAACGACGGAGAGACCGCCCAGATGCGCCGGGCAATGGAAAAGGTCATGGCAGACCGGGCTGAGGCCGAGGCTACCAAGACCCGTTCCGAGCGGGAAGCTCAGGAAAAGAATAAGGACATCCTGAACATGGAACGTGCCTGCGCTCTGCTGGAGCAGAAGAAGGTCACCACCGCCATGGAGGAGCGCCAGATCATCGATAAGCTGTGGGATTCCTACGGCCTGACTCCCGGCACTGCCGGTGAGCACCGTGGCCAGATCGAATCCGTCACCGCCGGAAACCGGCGCATTGCGGAACTGAAGCGGAAGATTTCCGGCTTGGGCACGCCCAATCTGGGTGCCATCGAGGAGTACGCCCGTGTCAACGAGCGCTACACCTATCTCAGCTCCCAGCGGGATGACGTGCTGAATTCCAAGCGTGAGTTGGAGAGCATCATTCGGGATATCACCCAGGAAATGACGGCGATTTTCGTTACGGAATTTGCCAAGATCGACCATTATTTCGGTCAGGTCTTTGAGGAAATGTTTGGCGGCGGTAAGGGTCAGCTGATCCTTGAGGACAAGGATAACCCCCTGACCTGCGGCATTGAAATTCGTGTTCAGCCTCCCGGAAAGCAGGTTAAGACCATTACCTTGCTGTCCGGTGGTGAAAAGGCATTTGTGGCCACGGCGCTGTACTTCGCCATCTTGAAGGTGCGGCCTACGCCCTTCTGCCTGCTGGACGAGATTGATGCGGCATTGGATGACCGAAATGTTGAGCGTTTCGCCAATTATCTGCACAATTTGAGCCAAAAGACCCAGTTTATTGTCATTACGCACCGCCGTGGTACCATGGAAGCATCCGATGTGCTGTACGGTGTGACCATGCAGGAGCAGGGCGTATCCAAGCTGCTGCGGCTGGATCTGAACCAGATGGAGCAGTACCTGGGAATTGTGGAATAATTAATCATTCATAATTACAAATTACAAATTGTTGAACGAAAATTTGTAATTTATAATTTGTAATTTTTCATTCGAAAGGAAAAATTATGGGATTCTTTGATAAAATTAAGGCTGGTTTGACCAAGACTCGGGATGCCCTGAGTAATACGCTGGGCAATGTATTTTCCGGCTTCAGCCAGTTGGATGATGATTTTTATGACGAGCTGGAAGAGAGCCTGATTCTGGCGGACTTGGGTGTGGAAACTGCCACCAAGGCTACCGAGCGTCTTCGCAAGGAGATCAAGGCACAGCACCTGAAGACCCCTGAGGAGGCCAAGGCTGCCCTGAAGGATATTCTGGTGGATATGCTGAATGTGGGCAATGCGGAGCTGAATCTTTCCACCAAGCCCAGCGTGATTCTGGTCATCGGTGTCAATGGCGTGGGTAAGACCACCACCATTGGCAAGATCGCAACCCAGCTGGTGAATCAGGGCAAGAAGGTTCTGCTGGTTGCCGGCGATACCTTCCGTGCCGCTGCGGCAGACCAGTTGGAGGTTTGGGCAGGCCGCTCCGGTGCTGACATTGTCCGTCAGCACGAAGGTGCAGATCCTGCATCCGTTGTGTTTGACGGCATTCAGGCCGCCCGGGCAAGAAATGCCGAAGTCATCATCATTGACACCGCCGGCCGTCTGCACAATAAGGCCAACCTGATGAACGAGTTGAACAAGATCAGCCGCATTGTGAATCGGGAACTGCCCGAGGCTTCCAAGGAAGTCCTGCTGGTTCTGGACGGCACTACCGGCCAGAATGGTCTGATTCAGGCCAAGCAGTTCAAGGAGATTGCCGGTGTTACCGCCATCGCTCTGACCAAGCTGGACGGCACCGCCAAGGGTGGCATTGTCATCGCTGTGTCCGATGCTCTGCAGATTCCCGTGAAGTTCGTGGGCGTTGGCGAGCAGGCAGACGATTTGATGCCCTTCGTAGCCCGTGACTTCGTGGAGGCGCTGATCTAATGAAGATCGTATTGGCAAGCAAAAATCCCCACAAATTGGTGGAAATCAGTGAAATTACCAAGAAATTTGGTTTTGAATTGGTGTTACAGTCGGAACTGGGCATCGATCTTGATGTGGAAGAAACTGGCACCACCTTCGAGGAAAATTCCTACCAGAAGGCATATGCTGTGATGAAAGCCACCGGTCTGCCTGCCTTGGCGGACGATTCCGGCATTGCGGTGGATGCGCTCAACGGTGAGCCGGGAATCTATTCCGCCCGGTACGGCTTTGATGAGAGTTTGGACGATTGGGGTCGGCTTCAGCTTCTGTTGAAAAATGCCGAGCATATCCCCGACGGCCAACGGCAGGCGCAGTTCGTCTGCGTCATCACCATGATCACCCCCGACGGTCAGACCATTCAGGCTCGTGGCGAGATCCACGGCGAACTGACTCGGGAGCCCCGGGGCGAAAACGGCTTCGGCTACGATCCGATTTTCTACTATCCCCCCTTCGGCAAGACAACTGCCGAAATCAGTGCCGAGCGCAAGCATGAGGTGTCCCACCGGGGCAAGGCACTGCGTGTGTTTTATGAGAAATTAAAGGAGGCAGGTTATGCTGACCAGTAAAGAAAGAGCGGAGCTTCGGGCTCGTGCCAACGCCATCGATACTACTTTGATCGTGGGTAAGGAGGGCGTGACAGAAACCGTTATCTCCGAGGCTGACACCCAGCTCACCGCCCGTGAGCTGATCAAGGGCAAGGTGCTGGAGAGCGCTTTTATGAGCCCTCGTGAGGTGTCTGATGCCATTTGTGAGGCCACCGGCGCTGACGGTGTGTCTGTGATCGGTACCAAATTTGTCATTTATCGCTTCAGCGAGAAGTGCCAGCAGGAGCGCAACCAGACCGGTCGTGCCAAGCGTAAGGCCACTCCCGTGAGCAAGTCCAACCCCGTGGCCAAGGGCGCCCGGGCAAGACGTGCCGCAGAGAAGAAGATCCGTGAGCAGCGGAATCAGTACTTCCGCCAGCAGGCCATCGACAAGGCCATCGAGCGGAGCCGGGAAAAGCAGCTGCGGGGCGAGGACTAAAAGCTTCCCCTCGAAGGGGAGTCTTGAATAAAATTTAGGGGGCAATGTGTATGGGCAGGATCGGCATTTATGGCGGTACCTTTAATCCGCCTCATATCGGACACATCCGGGCAGCGAGGGAGGCCGTGCGGGCTTTGGCGCTGGATAAGCTGCTGGTGATCCCGGATCGCATTGCGCCTCATAAGGAAATTCCGGAAGGCTCGCCCACGCCGGAGCAGCGGCTGGAAATGCTGCGCATCGCCCTGAAGGACGAACCCGGCATGGAGCTGTCCGACATGGAACTGCGTCGGGAAGGGAAGAGCTTCACCTACGAAACGGTGGAGCAGCTGCGGAAGGAATATCCGGATGATGAACTGATTTTGTTCATGGGCACGGATATGTTCCTGACCTTCCACCAATGGCGCTGCCCGGAAAAGATTCTGGCGCAAGCCTCCATTGGCGTATTCTACCGTGGCGAAAAGGGCGAAAAAGCTGCCATCGATGCACGAAAGGCAGAGATGGAAGCTTCCGGACATACCATTTACACCGTCTGCAACCCGGTGGTGGATATTTCCTCCACCCAGCTTCGCAGGATGCTGGTATTCGGCTGCGCCGAACCTTTCCTGCCGGCAGGCGTGGGAGATTACATCTGCGCCAATGGCCTGTATGGTGCTGGGACGGATTACAAAAATCTTCCCATGGAGCAACTGGAGCCGGTGGTGCTGAGCCTACTGAAAAAGAATCGGGTACGCCATGTGCTGGGTTGCCGGGATACATCCGTGGCGCTGGCGAAGCGCTGGGGCGCCGACGAAACGGACGCTGCCCGTGCAGGACTGCTCCACGATGTAACCAAGGCGCTGGATGGCCCCTTGCAATTGACATTGTGCGGCGAATATGGTACCATGCTAAGTGCTTTTGACCGAAAATATCCCAAGACCCTCCATGCCCTCACCGGCGCACTGGTGGCGGAGCGGGTCTTTGGGGAAAACCAGGCGGTGGTTGCCGCCATCGCCAGTCATACCACCGGCAAGGGTGGCATGAATGTGCTTGAAAAGATCATTTATGTGGCAGACTATATGGAGCCGAACCGGGATTTTCCCGGGGTGGAGCGGCTCCGGGAATTGGCGTTTTCCGATTTGGATGGAGCGCTGAAGCTGGGCTTGGAAATGACCCTGGAGCATCTGGCTCGGCAGGGGAGTGAGGTTTCTCCCCAGACCCGGGATGCGCTGTCATATTTGAAATAATTCTGAAAGGAAAGATATTATGTTAACTGCAAAAGAAGTAGCCTATCAGGTAACTCAGGCTCTGGATGCCAAGAAGGGCATGGATATTAAACTGTTGAAGATCGACCGGGTGAGCAGTCTGGCGGATTACTTCCTGATCTGCACCGGTACCTCCAGCACCCATGTCAAGACCCTCTGCGATTACGCCGAGTATGTCATGGAGGAGCTGGGCGAGAAGATGCTGGGCCGTGAGGGCCACCGGGGCAACTCCTGGGAGCTGCTGGACTACGGCAGCGTGGTGGTTCACGTGTTCACCGATGAGGCTAGAGCTTTCTACGATCTGGAGCGTCTGTGGGCCGATGCAGAGTCTGTTGATCTGGGCGAGATCGTGATTCCTGAGTAAATTACAAATTTATAATTACAAATTACAAATTGACGGTGTATGCGCTTAATTTGTAATTCGTAATTTGTAATTCTTCATTGCGAAAGAGGTATGAAAATGGCAATTTATGATTTTACCGCCATTGAGGCAAAATGGCACAAGTATTGGGAGGAAAACAACACCTTCGCTACCGATGTGTGGGATTTTTCCAAGCCCAAGTACTATGTACTGGATATGTTCCCGTACCCCTCCGGCGTGGGTCTGCACGCAGGCCATCCTGAGGGCTATACCGCCACCGACATTATGTCCCGCATGAAGCGGATGCAGGGCTACAATGTTCTGCACCCCATGGGCTACGACTCCTTCGGTCTGCCTGCGGAGCAGTATGCGGTGGATACCGGCAACCACCCCAATGGTTTCACCCAGAAGAACATCGCTACATTCTCCAATCAGCTGAAGGAATTGGGCTTCGACTATGACTGGAGCAAGGTCATCGCTACCTCCGACCCCGACTTCTACAAGTGGACCCAGTGGATCTTCAAGAAGCTGTGGGAAGCTGGCTATGCTAAGCGTATCGAAATGCCCGTGAACTGGTGCGAAGCCCTGGGTACCGTGCTGGCCAATGACGAAGTTATCGACGGCAAGTCCGAGCGTGGCGGTCACCCCGTTGTGAAGAAGATGATGATGCAGTGGGTCATCGACCAGCCCGCCTTCGCAGAAAAGCTGTTGGAGGGTCTGGATGAGATCGACTGGCCTGCATCCACCAAGGAAATCCAGCGCAACTGGATCGGCAAGTCCACCGGTGTTGAGGTGGATTTCAAGCTGGTGGGCGGCGGTGAGTTCTCCATCTACACCACCTGCATTGAAACCATTTACGGCATCACCTTCATGGTTCTGGCTCCTGACGGCAAGATCACTGAATCTCTGCTGGATCGGGTGGAGAATCGTGCTGAGGTGGAGGCGTACATCGCCGAGGCCGCTAAGAAGAGCGAGATCGACCGTACCGACGCCAGCAAGACCAAGACCGGCTGCAAGCTGGAGGGTATCTACGCCATCAATCCCGTCAACGGCAAGGAAGTCCCCGTGTTCATCGGCGACTTCGTGCTGGGCAACTACGGTACCGGCGCTGTTATGGCTGTTCCCAGCCACGACCAGCGTGACTTTGAGTACGCCATCGCCCACAACATCCCCATGATCCAGGTCATCGAGGGTCGTGATGTGTCCGAGTGCGCTTTCGAGAAGCAGGATTATCTGGGCAAGGGCTGCAAGCTGCTCAATTCCCAGGAGTTCACCGGTCTGACTGTGGAGGAGGCCAAGGAGGCCATCACCTGCAAGCTGGAGCAGGCCGGCGTGGCTCGCCGAAAGAACAATTACCACTTCCGTGAGTGGATCTTCGCCCGTCAGCGTTACTGGGGCGAGCCCGTGCCTTGTGTGTACACCGACAGCGGTGAAACCGTGTTCTTGCCCGATGAGGAGCTGCCCCTGGTTCTGCCCGTTCTGGAGGACTACAAGGGTCGTGGCGGTCAGGCACCTCTGGAGAATGCAGAGGAGTGGAAGCACTACGATAACAATGGCATCAAGGGTATCCGGGAAACCTCTACCATGCCCGGTAGTGCCGGTTCTTCCTGGTACTTCATGCGCTACATCGACCCCAAGAACGAGAAGGAATTCTGCGATCCTGAGCTGCTGAAGCACTGGATGCCCGTAGACCTTTACGTTGGCGGCCCTGAGCACGCCGTGGGTCACCTGATTTATTCCCGTATTTGGAACCGATTCCTGTATGATCAGGGTTTGTCCCCCGTGAAGGAGCCCTTCAAGAAGCTGGTGCATCAGGGCATGATCCTGGGCGAAAACGGCATCAAGATGGGCAAGCGTTTCCCGGAATTCGTGGTC
>JAZONA010000105.1:0-6500 GCA_045654265.1 Faecousia sp. | reverse complement strand
CACTACGCTGTTCAGCTGAACGATACCCACCCCGCTATGTCCATCCCCGAGCTGATCCGTCTGCTGATGCTGGAAGGCATGGACTTCGACAGCGCCTTCAACGTGGCTCAGAAGACCTTCTCCTACACCAACCACACCGTTCTGGGTGAGGCTCTGGAGAAGTGGAACCTGGATCTGCTGAGAAGCGTGGTGCCCGAGATCGTGGACATCATCTGCCGCATCGACGAGAAGCTGAAGTCCGAGCATCCCAATCTGTTCATCGTCCGTGACAACACCGCTCACATGGCTAACCTGTCCGTGTACGTCGGCACCTATGTCAACGGCGTTGCTGAGATCCACAGCCAGATCCTGAAGGATGACTGCTTCAAGGAGTGGTACGCTGTGTACCCCGAGCGCTTCCAGAACAAGACCAACGGTGTTACTCCCCGCCGCTGGATGGGTCTGTGCAACCCCGAGCTGACTCAGCTGATCAAGTACCGCATCGGCGGTGACTTCCTGAACGACCTGGACAAGCTGGCTAAGCTGAAGCCCATGATCGACGACGACATGGTCCGTCAGTTCAACGCTGTCAAGCGTCAGAAGAAGGAGCAGCTGTGCAAGATCATCGCTGAGAAGGAAGGCGTTCAGCTGAACCCCGACTTCATCTTCGACATTCAGGTTAAGCGTCTGCACGAGTACAAGCGTCAGCTGATGAACGCTCTGTCCATCGTTGACATCTACTTCCGTTTGAAGAACGGCGAGCTGCCCAACTTCCAGCCCACCGCTTTCATCTTCGGTGCTAAGTCCGCTCCCGGCTACGCCCGTGCTAAGGCTATCATCCGCTATATCAACCGCATCGCCAAGATGATCAACAACGATCCCGCTGTGGCTGACAAGCTGAAGGTGGTCTTCGTTCAGAACTATAACTGCTCCTACGCTGAGCACATCATCCCCGCTGCCGATATCTCCGAGCAGATCTCTCCTGCAGGTCTGGAGGCTTCCGGTACCGGTAACATGAAGCTGATGCTCAACGGCGCTGTGACTCTGGGTACTCTGGACGGCGCTAACGTTGAGATCGCTCAGGAGGCTGGTGCTGAGAACGAGTATATCTTCGGCCACACCGTTGACCAGATCAACGCCGCCAAGGATAGCTATTGGGCTCGTGGCATCTATGATCACAACCATCACCTGCATCGTGCCATCGACACTCTGGTGGACGGCACTGTGCCCACCGATGATGCTCAGAGAGAGCTGTACCACGCTCTGCTGGACGGCGCTTCCTGGCACAAGGCTGACCACTACTATGTGCTGCTGGACTACCCCTCCTACATCGAGGCTAAGCTCCGTGCCAACGCAGAGTACGCTGATCGTCTGGCCTTCGGCCGTAAGTGCCTGATGAACATCGCTTCCGGCGCTAAGTTCTCCTCCGACCGTACCATTCGTCAGTACGCCGAGGAAATCTGGCACGTGGAGCCCACTCAGCTGTAATTTGCTTCTTAAAAACGGACAGAACCGCAAGGTCCTGTCCGTTTTGTTATTGTATGGTGAGTGCTAATTTACCTTGCAAAATGGGAGAATATGCTGTAAAATAGAAGAAAATGACGGAGGGGGTATTTGCGATGCAGTATCCGCAGGCATATAATGGCGATTTGCCGTACATTTTCATCAGTTATGCACACAAGGATGCGGAAAAGGTCATGCCGGTAGTTGTCGGTTTGCAAAACCGGGGATTTCGTGTTTGGTATGATGCAGGCATTGAGGTTGCCAGCGAATGGCCGGAGTTCATTGCTCAGCATTTGGCGGATAGTGCCTGCGTGGTAGCCTTCATCTCAAATAATGCGCTGGATTCCCACAATTGCCGCCGGGAAATCAATTTTGCCATCAGCCTGCGCAAAGACCCCTTGGTGGTATATCTGGAGGAAGTGGAGCTTTCTTTGGGTATGCAGATGCAACTGGGTTCTTTGCAGGCGCTGTATCACCGTCAGGGAACGGCGGAGGATCTGGCGGCCGCACTGGATCGGGCGGCGCTTCTGACACCCTGCCGGGAAAACTTGCCCCCGAGGCTGATTGATCTTCGGCAAAAGGCTCTGCAGGGGGATGATAAGTCCCAGTTCAGCCTGGGTCTTGCCTATGATAATGGAGATGAGGTGCCTCAGAATATCCCGGAGGCCATGGGCTGGTATCGGATGGCTGCCGAGCAGGGGCATCGCAGCGCCCAGTATAATTTGGGTTTGCTGTACCGCAAGAAAAATCAATTCGCCAATGCCATCATTTGGTATAAAAAGGCGATGGAGCAAGGGCACCTGCGTGCCACCTTCAACTTGGGTTGGATCTACGATGAGCAGAAGCAGATTCCTGAAGCGATCCAATACTACGAAATAGCTGCCGCTCAGGGGCATGAAAAGGCGCAGTACAATCTGGGATTGATTTATGACAATAAAAAGCAGATCCCGGAGGCAATTCGTTACTACGAAATGGCTGCCGCCCAGGGACACATTAGTGCTGCATATAATTTGGGATTGATCTACTATAATCAGAAGCAGTATGATAAAGCTTTTGAGCTGTTCCAAAAGGCTGCCAATCAGGGACATGGAAAATCCTACGGCTATTTGGGCAGATGCTATGAGCATGGCTACGCGGTGGAAAAAGATTTGGCAAAAGCAAAGGAAATGTACCAAATTGCCGCAGATAAGGATATCGGTTTCGCAAAAGAACGGTTAAAAAAGATGTAAAAAAAGGCAGGCCTTTCGGCCTGCCTTTTGGTATAGCTTATTTTGCTACGTAGTCCTTGAAGTAGTGGATGCCGTCAGAGTTGCCGTCACCGGGGACTTTCCGGCGGTTAGTGTTGAAGTACAGCTTTCCGTCGGAGGAAACGCCACAGCTTTCGATCTCAAACAGATCGGCATAGGCGCTGCTGGTGATCCGGAAGGACAAGTTGGGATCGGATTTGATGGTGCCGGAGGCGCCGTCGATGTCGTAAACAGCGATGATACTCACGTTCTTCTTGCCGTCGGGACCGGTCAGAGGGACGTAGATCTTGCCGGCCTCATAGCCGTAGCCCTGATGCACCCAGCTGGACAGATCCATAGATTTGCCGTTGACCTTCACGTCGGAAATGTTGATGCTGAAAGCCTTGGTCAGGGTGACGGTGCCGCTGGACTTAGAGGTGTCCACGGTGCCGGTGTAGAAGGTGCAGCCGCGCTTGAACAGCATCTTGACCTTAGCGCCGCTCTTGCTCAGCACGCTGACACCGGAGACGGAGACATTTTCGCCGTTCAGCTTCAGGGTGAAGTTGCCCTTCTTGGTGATCTTGGAACCGTTGACCTGCATCCGCACCAGGCTGTACTTACCGATTTCCATGGTGGCGATAAACAGATTGGACTTGCCGTCCAGACTGCAAACGTCCATGTCGTTGGCGTGGCCCAGATAAGAGATGTAGGTGCTGTTGGTGGCGGTTTCGGTGAGGACAGTGGTGTCACCGGTATTTTTGTTGGTCTTGGAGATAAAGGACTTAGTGTTGTCGGTTTTGATCTTGATGGTGTAGATGTAGGTGGAGCCTACAGCGATACCCTGCATGCTGGCGCATTTGCTGCGGTTCTTGATTGTGGCTACGTTGCCGTAGCTCTTGTAGTATTGCAGGGACGCGGCGTTGGCGGTGGTGCCCACACCGATGAGGGTGGAAGCGATCATCAGGGTGCAAAGCAAACAGGCGAACAGTCTTCTCACGAGAAACATCTCCTAACATTAATATATACAAGTAAAGTATACATCTGCAGTACGAAAAAATCAATAGAGGTTCGTGAAAATAGGCCTTTTCCCTAATTTTGCCCCTATAAAATTGGTCATTTGTTACGAAGAAAACCATAATAACACCGCCGGGGCAATGCCCCGGCGGTGATCATATTAGCCTTCTTCAACGACGATTTCCTTCAGTACCAGACCGGGATTCCGGCGGCAGGTGAAGTCGATGGCCCAGTAGCTGGAGAATACCAGCAGATTCCGGCCACGATAGTCTTCCAGAAGCTCCGCATCGGAGCCCAGATTCAGATCCTGCAGGTCGCCGGGATAGCTGTCAATGAGGCGGATCTCCTCATAGGGCAGGCTCTCCATCCGCAGATCCACGCCGTACTCGGTTTTCATCCGGTACTGGAACACTTCAAACTGCAGCGTGCCCACGACGCCCACGATGACCTCCTCCATACCGGAGTAAGGCACCTTGAAAATCTGGATGGCACCTTCCTGAGCGATCTGCTCGGTGCCCTTGACAAACTGCTTGCGCTTCATGGAATCCTTGGCAGACACCCGGGAGAAATGCTCTGGGGCGAAGGTGGGGATGCCGGAATAGCTGAACTTCTTGCCCGGCACGGTGATGGTGTCACCGATGGCGAAAATGCCCGGGTCGAATACGCCGATGACGTCGCCGGCGTAGGCTTCTTCCACGATTTCACGCTCCGCGGCCATCAGCTGCTGCGGCTGGGAAAGGCGCATTTTCTTGTTGCCCTGAACGTGGAAATATTCCGTATCCCGCTGGAATTTGCCGGAGCAGATACGCATAAAGGCAAGACGGTCACGGTGGGCTTTGTTCATGTTAGCCTGAATTTTGAACACAAATGCGGAGAAATTGGGGTCAAAAGTGTCAATTTCGCCGCAGTCGGCGGTACGGGCCAGGGGAGGGGGAGTCAGCTTCAGGAAAGCCTCCAGGAAGGGCTCGATGCCGAAATTGGTCAGGGCAGAGCCGAAGAACACGGGGGAGAGCTGACCGTTGCGCACTTCTTCAATGTTCATTTCCCGACCGGCGGACAGCAGCTCCACATCGTCGATCAGCTGCTGATGCTTGGTTTCGCTGTCCAGCAATTCAGCCACAACGGGATCATACAGATCAATGGCCTGCTTGCCGGCCCGGTTCTTGCCGGACACGCCGGAGAAGAACAGCAGCTGGCTGTTTTCCCGGTCGTACACACCCTGAAAATCCTTGCCGGAACCGATGGGCCAGTTCATGGCGTAGGTTTCGATGCCCAGCTCCCGCTCCAGCTCGTCCAGCAGGTCGAAAGGATCCTTGGTTTCCCGGTCCATCTTGTTGACGAAGGTGAAGATGGGAATGTGGCGCATGGCACAAACCTTGAACAGCTTCCGGGTCTGGGGCTCCACGCCCTTGGCACCGTCGATGACCATCACGGCAGAGTCTGCGGCCATGAGGGTGCGGTAGGTGTCCTCGGAGAAGTCCTGGTGACCGGGGGTATCCAGAATGTTGATGCAGTAGCCGCCATACTGGAACTGCATGACGGAAGAGGTAACGGAAATACCACGCTGCTTTTCAATCTCCATCCAGTCGGAGGTAGCTGCGCGGGAATTCTTCTTGCCCTTGACAACGCCGGCCTGGGCGATGGCGCCACCGTAGAGCAGAAATTTTTCGGTGAGGGTGGTTTTACCGGCGTCGGGGTGGGAGATGATGGCGAATGTACGACGGCGGCTGATTTCTTCGATTAAGGTAGACATAACATCCTCCTTGGGTGTTAGAATCGCATATTTCAACCTATTTTACCACATTTTCGCCATAATTACAAGAGGGAACCGTTATTTCCCGTTTTTAGGGATGGTGATGGTCAGAACGATTTGGCTGTCGGTTTCCCGACGCTCGGAGATGGCTGGGATGCCGGAAAGCTGGATTCGTGCCAGGGATTGATTCAAATTACTCAAAAATGCCGTCACATTGGGCTTTTTCTCCCCCGACTCCCCGGCAAGCCGCTGTTCGATGAGCCGCTCCGTCCGGGCGACGCTCATGCCCATGGACACCACCGTGGCGATCACCGCCAGCTTTTCCGGTTCTGTGGGAAGTTTCAAAAGTGCCCGGGCGTGGCGTTCCGTCAGTCCCCCACTGCGCAGCGCCTCCAAAACCGGGGCGCTGTGCCGCAAAATCCGCAGTTTGTTTGCCACAGCACTTTGGCTTTTTCCCAAAATCGCAGCCACCTGCTCCTGACTCATGCTCCACTGCTCCATCAGTGCAGCAATACCCCGGGCTTCTTCGATAAAGTCCAAGTCCTGCCGCTGGAGGTTTTCGATCATGGCGGCCATGCCGGATTCCTTGTCATCCATGGCCATGACGATGCAGGGAATTTCGCTGAGTCCTGCCAGTTGCGCGGCCCGGAGGCGACGCTCTCCGGCGATGAGCTCGTAGGACGTCCCTACTCGGCGAACAGACAACGGTTGCAGTATCCCGTGCTGACGGATGGACTCCGCCAGCTCCGCCATTTTTTCCTCCCGGAACACCTTCCGGGGCTGTGCCGGATTTGGTCCAATGGCCCTGGCTGGCAGAAACACCACCCTTCCGGTCTCCATATAGGTTTTCAGCTTCTGACACTGCATTGCCCGTCCCCCTTAGTATCATTCAAAATTCAGAATGCAGAATGCAAAATTGTGGTGTCGCTTCGCGACGATTGAAATATGCGTGTAGGGAATGCATTTATGCATTCCGAGCCCAGGTTGGAAACGGGACCCGGTACAGCGGAACGGATAAATCCGTT
>JAZONA010000104.1:0-2927 GCA_045654265.1 Faecousia sp. | reverse complement strand
ATAAATTTGTCTAGCAAATATTACTCAAGAATTTTCGTTGGCTGTTAATTCGATTTTAAAACCGATTTCTTAAACAATCCATTATAATTGTCCAAGGTGTTTTATAGTTCGTCTTTGCGTTATTCAATTTACAAGGTACAGAACTGCTCACCGCAGCGAGCTTTTAAATACTATCACATGTTTCGCCGTTTGTCAAGAAGTTTTTTCAAATTTTTTCATTTTTTCAAAACCTCTTTTTTGTTGGCTCACAAGCAACAGGACGCATTATATGTCATAGTGACCAATTTGTCAAGTACTATTTTTCGCAATATGCAAAAAAATCGGGCCTCTTTCGAGGCCCGATGAAATCAGCATTATTCAACGTCCAAAATAAGTCCGTAGCCGCCATCCTCACGCTTATACACCACAGCAAAAGCGCCATCGGCATCCGCATCCCGGAATGCGAAGAAGCTATGGTTCAGCAAATTCATCTGCAGCACTGCCTCATCCCGGCGCATAGGCTGCATATAGAACTGCTTCACACGGACGATGCTCAGATCCTCTTCCTGCTCCTCAGGTACAAAGGAAGTTTCCTCCACTGTGCGAGCGAACGCATCCTGGCGAAGACGACGAGCCAATCGGGTCTTATTCTTACGAATCTGGCCTTCGATGGTGCCGACCGCAGAATCAATGGATGCAAACATATCAGACGTGCTTTCGCGAGCCCGGAACCAGGTACCTGCACCGCGTACGGTCAGCTCCACATTATTCCGGTTCTTCTCAACAGAGAATACCACAAGTGCCTCCGCATCCTCATCGAAATAGCGGGCAATCTTCATGACCTTTTTCTCGGCATAAGCATGTACATTACCCGGCAGCTTAACTTTCTTCTCACTAAACTGAAATTTCATATGCGGCAGCTCCTTTCGTTTCACCGATCCTTCGGTGTACTTATACTATACCATGAAACGCCCGGGTCGACAAGGGGTCAAGCCTCATCTTCCCCGTCCAAAAGCTCCATCATTGTTAAATTGTAAACTTCCTCAGCCTTCTGCTCCAAAAGCTTGCTCAGGCGCACAGCCTGCCGCTGGTCAGGAGCCATCAGCTCCAGGGTCATCAGGTTGCCGAACTCATCGTTCAGAGTCATGACCACAGAGAAATCGCCGCTTTCCCGGGGTGTGACCTGGGTTTTAACAAAGCTACTGCGGCGAATTTGTCGGTTAAAACGAGCTACCGCATTTTCCGCCCGCTGTTTCACCGTGAATGCGATGGAATCAGCAGTCAGTTCCCCGTCCTGGCGCCCCTTTTCGGTAATCTCGTACTTCTCCCCATCCACCTCACGCAGATGACCGGAGCGAACCAATTCCGGAACAGCGGTGCAGACGTCAAAATAGCTCAGGCAATCATCCTGATAGCTCAGCTCATAAACCTCCTGCATAGTCAGGGGGTACTGGCATCTGGCGGTGACATAAAGGATCAACACCTTCACGTCCATCATATCATGAATAAATCCGAGTCTTTGCATACTCCTCACCTCTTTACCTATATTATACAGAATATATTCCAAAAATCAAGCACCCTATCCCTTGCAGCAGCATATTCTGGCGTGAAAGGGTGATGAAAATGAACGATTGGGTATTTTACAGCCCGGAATCTACGCCCGTTATGGACTATGCGCTTCGTGAACTGGAGCTGCGTGGCATAAACATAACCCACAGACCATCATCTAACGTGACCCACCTGCTTCTGCGTGCGCCTTGCAGGATGTCCGACGAAACCCTGAAAGACATCCTGAAGGAGTTACCGCAAGGTGTCCATATTCTCGGAGGAAAACTCCGCTCTCCTGCGCTGTCCGGATTTACATGCACGGATCTGCTGGAGGATCCCGTCTACCTCGCCCGAAATGCTATGATCACTGCTCACTGCGCCATCAAACTGGCTGCCGAGGCATTGCCGGTGATTTGGGAGGACTGTCCGGTTCTGGTACTGGGTTGGGGTAGGATTGGCAAATGCCTTTGCCGGCAACTACGGAATAACGGCGCGGCAGTATCCGTAGCTGTGCGGAGGCCTTCTGACCGGGCAATGGCAGAAGCCTTGGGTTATGAGGCAGAGGATATTCAGAAGCTTGACTATATTTTGCGTCGTTATCGGGTAATTTTCAACACTGTTCCCTCCCCTGTCCTTTCTGCTGAACAATTGGCTTATTGCCGTACCGGGTGTTTGAAATATGAGCTGGCTTCCCAGCCAGGACTGGCGGGCGATGGAATCATCGATGCCCGGGGATTGCCAGGGAAATTCGCCCCAGAAAGTTCCGGAAGATTGATTGCCCGAAGCGTTTTGCGTCTTTGTGTGGAAAAGGAGGTTGGTTTATGAATATCGGATTTGCCATGTGCGGCTCATTTTGTACCTACAAAAAATTTTTCTCCGCCATGGAGGCAGTGGCCAGCATCCATACAGTCATACCGATTTTTTCCCATAGCGCCGGCACCATCGATAGCCGTTTTGGCACAGCTCAAGAACATTGGCAAAGAGCGGAAAGCATATGCGGCCGCGCACCACTGAACACCATTGCGCAAGTGGAACCTATCGGGCCAAAGAAGCTGTTAGACGCTCTAATTATTGCTCCATGTACCGGCAACACATTAGCAAAACTGGCGCACAGCATCGCCGACGGGCCGGTGACTATGGCAGCAAAAAGCCATCTAAGAAACAGGCGACCGGTGATTTTGGCGATATCCACCAACGACGCTCTGGCCGGTGCCGCAGAAAATATCGGAAAGCTTCTGGCTCGAAAGCACTATTACTTCGTTCCCTTCGGGCAGGATGATCCACACGGAAAACCCACTTCCCTTGTTGCTGATTTTAGCAAAATCCTCCCCACCCTGGAGGCTGCCATTGCAGGTTATCAGTTTCAACCATTACTCGTGTAAATGATTGTTTGCCGGCAG
>JAZONA010000103.1:0-4133 GCA_045654265.1 Faecousia sp. | reverse complement strand
TTCGGGAGCAACAGCTGCATCGAACTGCATCTCGCCGTCGATTGCCAGATCGGGAGCCATTTCCTTGGCAACCTTGGTAGCCTCGTTGGACAGCTTGACAGTGCCGCCCTTGCCGGAGCCGTTGGTGGAGAAGCTCAGCATGGCAACCTTGGGATCGATGCCGAAGACCTTGGCGGTGTTGGCAGTCTCGATGGCAACTTCAGCCAGCTTCTGTGCGCCGGACAGAACCACGTTGCCGTCCTTGTCCAGGGTATCTTCGTAGCTCAGGTTGATGGCGCAGTCGCCCATTGCCAGCTTCTCTTCGCCGCGAACCATGATGAAGCAGGAAGAAACCAGGTGAGAACCCTTCTTGGTCTTGACGATCTGCAGAGCGGGACGGACGGTGTCAGCGGTGGGGTAGGTAGCGCCGCCCAGCAGGGAGTCAGCGTAGCCCATCTTCACCAGCATGGTGCCGAAGTAGTTGCCCTTCAGCAGGTTGGCGCGGCAGTCCTCAGGGCTCATCTTGCCCTTGCGCAGCTCTACCATCTTCTCGACCATGGCATCCATGCCTTCATAAGTAGCGGGATCCAGGATTTCGATGCCTTCGATGTCAAAGCCGCCCTTGGCAGCGTTTGCCTTCACTTCTTCAACGTTGCCCACCAGGATAACCTTCAGGAAACCCTCAGCCTTCAGACGGGCGGTAGCCTCCAGAATACGGGCATCATGGCCCTCGGTGAACACGATGGAACGGGGATTAGCCTTCAAAGTTTCGATCATTGCATTGAACATATGATATCAGTCCTCCATAAGCCGGGTCAAAGCCCGTAATTTTACGCATATATTATACAACATGCAGCCAAGCGGTGCAACAGTATTTGCCAAATTTTTCTCATCACAGAAACCAGCCGGTTTTCCGTTTGTTCTCCTTGCGTTTTTGTTTTTCACGGGATATAATGGATAATAATGTACATTTTCTGAAGAGGAGGAACTGCACATGGTTTCAAGACGGAGCGCATACCGGGGCTGTTTGTTGGGTCTTGCGGTGGGCGATGCCATGGGCTATACCATCGATACCAAGTCCTGGGCTGAAATTCAGGAAGATTACGGCCCCAACGGCCTTTTGGGCTACGATCTGGTCAACGGCTATGCGGAAGTTTCCTCCCACACCCAGCTGGCCGCCTTCACCTGCAACGGTCTGCTGCTGGGTCTGACCCGGGGACAGGTCTTCGGAAAAATGGCACCCTATGTGATGTACGCAGGTCTGGGTCAGCAGGAGTGGGCCATCGGCCAGCGCCGCTATGACCAGCCCTCCCGAAATCACTGCTGGGTCTTCCGGATTCCGGAGCTGCGCCGGCGCCACTGCACCGATACCCGAATGGTGGAAACCTTAAACCGGGGCATGAACGGTGTCCGTGGCAAACTGGGTACCATGGAAGCCCCCATCAACCATCGGGATACCCCCGCCAGCATCTCCGCTGCTGTGGCCGCAGGCCTTTTCGCCGACCCGAAGCGGATGGAACAGTTTGAGATCGACCGTCTGGGCGCCGAATGCGTCGCCCTGACCCACGGCGATCCTCTGGCATTTTTGCCCGGCGCCGCCATCGCCCATATCATCACCCGGTGCCTGCACGACCATGAGCCTACCCTGCGGCAGATCATCGAAGAGGCCCTGACCGCTCTGGACGATCAGTTCGGTCGGGAATACCGGCAGACCGCCCAGGTCATCGCCGCGGTCAAGCAGGCCCTGAAGCTGGTGGATGATTTCTCCGTTTTTCCGGTGGATGCCATGGAGCGCCTCAAATGCGACACCGGCGCGGATATCTTAGCCGGCGCGGTGTATGCCGCCCTGGTCTATGAGCGGGATTTCGACAGTGCCATGATCGTGGCCGCCAATCACTCCGGCCGCTCCGCTGCCGTTGGCTGCGTGGCCGGTGCCATCCTGGGCGCCCGGTGCGGCGAGGAAGCCTTGCCCGATTTCTACATGGAAGGTCTGGAGATCTCCACGGTTCTGCTGGAGCTGGCGGACGATCTGCTCCAGGGCTGCCCCATGGTCAAGGGTAACAAGCTCTTCGACGGCGACTGGGACCGGAAGTATCTCCACGGCGAACCCTAGTATACTGTAAAAAGGCCCCCTTGTGTAAAGGGGGCTGTCATTTGCAAACAGCGTGAGCAAATGACTGGGGGATTGACAACCCCTCCGCCCCTACGGGGCACCTCCCCTTACACAGGGGAGGATTTTAGGCGCTGCAAACCCATACTTCTATTTGGGAGGTGTCCCTATCAATATTCGTTCTATGACCCTGGCCTCTTTGTTTGCGGCGCTGCTGGCCATCTGCGCCTGGATCTGCATCCCGGTGTCCGACATCGGACACACGTTGCAGACCTTCGGCATTTTTCTGGCTCTTGCCCTGCTGGGCGGCAAATGGGGTACGGTGTCCATCGGCATTTATCTGCTGCTGGGCGCGGTGGGATTGCCGGTGTTCAGCGGCTTCCGGGGCGGCCTGGGACATCTGATCGGTGTTTCCGGCGGCTTTTTGTGGGGATTTCTCCTTTCCGGCCTTGTCTATTGGGCACTGGAGAGATGCGGCAGATGGATTGCCATGCTGGGCGGACTCCTCGCCTGCTATTTCTGCGGCTGCATCTGGTTTTACTGCTACAGCGGCGGCGGACTGGTGTTCATTCTGCTGCGCTGCGTGATCCCCTATGTGTTTTTCGACCTTGCAAAGCTCTGGCTTGCAGACAGATTAGCCAACCGGCTGAAAAAAGTGATAAAGCTCCCCTCCCGTGCATAGTTTTTCAGCACAGGAGGGGATTTTTTATGCGCAAACGGGATCTTGTGATCGTGGCAGTGGCGCTGGTGGGGGCGATTTTGGGGGCGGTGAAGGTCTTTACCGGGGGTGTGCTGGAAACGGCAAACTGGGGACTTTCCTTCCACCGGGATCATATGCCACCCAGCGGCCCGGCCACCGCCGCCCAGCTCCACGGTTACGATGGGGTGTATCTGGGCGATACGGAAGAAAAGGTCATTTATCTGACCTTCGATGCAGGCTATGAAAACGGCTGCACGGAGCAGATTCTGGACACACTGAAAAAGCACGAAGTCAGCGCCGCCTTTTTCCTGGTGGGCAATTACATCGGGAAAAATGCGGATCTTGTCCGCAGGATGGTAAACGAGGGGCATATTGTGGGCAACCACACCATGCACCATCCGGATATGAGTCAGCTTTCGGACATGGAGTCCTTTTCAAAGGAACTGACGGATCTGGAGAACCTCTTCAAGGAGACCACCGGCAAGGAGCTGCCCAAATATTATCGGCCGCCCCAGGGGATCTACAGCGAAGAAAACTTAAAGATGGCAAAAGAACTGGGCTACCGGACGGTATTCTGGAGCCTTGCCTACGCGGACTGGGATAACACCAATCAGCCAACGAAGGAGCAGGCTTTTTCCAAGCTCCTGCCCCGGATCCACAACGGCGCCGTGGTGCTGCTTCATTCCACTTCCAAAACCAATGCAGAAATTCTGGACGAACTTCTGACAAAATGGAAGGAGATGGGCTATTCTTTCGGCACCTTGGAGGAGCTTTATCAATAGAGTGCTTTCTGTTACTTTCTTGTGTTCGAACAAGAAAGTAACCAAAGAAGTCGTCCGGGGCGAGGCATTACGGCCAAATGCGGGAATAGTGGTGCGCTTGCCACCGGCAAGCCTCCTATTTTGATTCGCTGCGCGGAGCACCACCTCGCCCCGGACCCCACTCCCGCCGCGGTAGCCACCGCCCACTGAAAATGTTCCGATTTTCAGCGGGCTCTGCGGAGGAAACTTGCAGGTTTGTAGCAGGTAAGCGTTCAAAAATCGGAACATTTTTGAATGCTGGATGGCGATGCGGCGGGGGATATCTAAGGGGGCGCGATTGGCACGTAGCGCCCCTTAGATCGGCTTCTTTTGGCCCTTTTCTTGCCGAAACAAGAAAAGGGCGAATATGCCATCAGGTCAACAAACTGAAATTTGAAACATTTAATGAACATTAAAGAATTTCTGTTGAAATCCTTTCATTTTGCAATATAATATAGAAAACAATTTCTTTTACGGGTGATACACGATGTTCCGACAGTTTATGGCGCAGCTGTCCGCCAAGCTGCAGCGCTTCATGGTTGGC
>JAZONA010000102.1:0-40853 GCA_045654265.1 Faecousia sp. | reverse complement strand
TCTTTACCTCGCCGAAGTGGAAGATGGATGCGGCAAGACCTGCGTCCACCTTAGGCAGAGTGTTAAACAAGGTGATAAAGTCTTCGATCTTGCCAGCACCGCCGGAGGCGATTACCGGAACGTCTGCCACAGCGCAGACAGCTTCCAGCATTTCGATGTCGAAACCGCCCTTGACACCGTCGGTGTCGATGGAATTGACCACGATCTCACCTGCGCCCATACCGACACACCGGCGGATCCACTCGATGGCCTCCATTCCGGTATTCTCCCGGCCGCCCTTGGCAAAAACCCGGAACACCCCGTCCACACGCTTGATGTCGGCGGAGAGAACTACGCACTGGTCGCCGTAGCGCTTGGCGGCTTCGTAGACCAAATCCGGGTTGCGGATGGCACCGGAGTTGACACTGACCTTGTCGGCGCCGCATTTCAGCACCCGGTCGAAGTCCTCCAGGGTGTTAATGCCGCCGCCCACGGTCAGGGGGATGAATACTTTCTTTGCGGTTTCGCAGAGAATGTCGGTGAACAGCTTGCGCCCATCGGAGGAAGCGGTGATGTCGTAAAACACCAGCTCGTCTGCGCCGTTGTCGCTGTAAAATTGGGCCAAATCCACTGGGGAGGACACATCCTGCAGTCCCTCAAAATTGACGCCCTTGACCACCCGTCCGTTGCGCACGTCCAGGCAAGGGATGATGCGTTTTGTGATCATTTCGCCACCTCGATTGCGGTCTTCAGGTCGATAGCACCGGTGTAGTAGGCCTTGCCCACGATGGCGCCGTGGATGTCCAGTTTGCTCAGCCGCTCCACGTCCTCCAGAGAGGACACGCCGCCGGAGGCGATGATGTCCATGTGGAATTTCTCCGACAGCTCCCGGTACAGCTCGTGGTTGGTGCCCTGCATGGCTCCATCCTTGGAAATATCGGTGCAAATCAGGGTCTTTACGCCAATTTTCTGCATTTTTTCGCAGAAATCGAAGGCATTTTCTTCGGATTTTACCGTCCAGCCCTTGATGGCAACAAAGCCGTCCTTGATGTCGATACCCACGGCGATTTTCTCGCCGTACTTGGCGACCGCCTCTTCCACGAAGCCCGGTGCGGTGACAGCGGCGGTGCCCAAAATCACCCGGTCGATGCCGGCGGATAAATAGCGGTCGATGGTGGCCATGTCCCGGATGCCGCCGCCAATCTCGCAGAACAGCCCGGTGGCTGCTTTGATTGCAGTGACAGTGTCAAAATTGGGGGTTGTACCTTCCTTGGCACCCTCCAAATCCACCAGATGGATTCGGGTGGCACCGCAATTGCGGAAATCCTGCGCCACTTCCACCGGATTGTCGTTATAAATGGTCATTTGGGCGTAGTCGCCCTTGAAAAGCCGCACGGCCTTTCCGCCGTACAGATCGATTGCGGGGTAAATCAGCATAGGTCTTCCTCCTTCAGCTGGGTAAACGCCTTCAAAATCGCCAGACCCACAGCGCCGCTCTTTTCCGGATGGAACTGACAGCCCATGACGTTCTTGTGCGCCACAGCGGCGGTGAGTTCCGGGCCGTACTCGGCGGTGGCGATGACGTTTGCATCGCAGTTGGTGGCATAGTAGGAATGGACAAAATACACGCAGTCCCCGTCCTTAATCCCGGAAAACAGCGGGCTTTCCTGAGTGAAATGCAGGGCATTCCAGCCGATGTGGGGGATTTTATAATCCGCAGGAATTACGCCCTCCATGGGAACCACCTGACCGGGGATCAGTCCCAGACCCTCATGCTCGCCGTACTCAAAGCTTTTTTCAAAGAGCATCTGCATACCCAGACAAATGCCCATCAGAGGCTTGCCTGCGGCGGCAAGGTCTTTCAGAACCTTGTCCAGACCGGTGGAGCGAAGCTTTTTCGCCGCATCCTCAAAGGCACCCACGCCGGGGAGGATGATTTGGTCGGCCTTTTTCAGAATCTCCGGATCAGCGGTGACAGTGACCTCTGCGCCGATAGCGTTCAGGGAGCTTTCCAGAGAAAACAGATTGCCTACGCCGTAATCAACGATCGCTACCATTACAGCACACCTTTCGTAGAGGGAATCTCATCGGCAAAGGCCATGTCGATGGCCACGGCATCCTTCAGGCTCCGGGCTACGGACTTGAAGGTGCCTTCGATGATGTGGTGGGAGTTGGTGCCGGCAAGCTGACGAATGTGCAGGTTGCAGGCGGCATTACGGGTGAAGCCCAGCCAGAATTCCTCCACCAGCTCCGTGTCGAAAGAGCCGACTTTTTCTGTGGGGATCTCCAGACCATAGCCCAGATAGCTTCTGCCGGACAGATCCACGGCGGTGAGAATGAGGCTCTCATCCATAGGCAGCGTGGTGCTGCCGTAACGGCAGATACCCTTCTTGTCACCCAGCGCCATGGCGAAGGCCTGACCCAAGGCGATGCCGATGTCTTCCACGGTGTGGTGATCGTCCACATAGGTGTCCCCACGGCAGGTGAGGATCAGATCAAAACGTCCGTGCTTGGCAAACAGCGTCAGCATGTGATCCAGAAAACCGCAACCGGTTTCGATCTCGCTCACGCCACGGCCGTCCAGATTCAGCGCCAGACGAATATCGGTTTCCCCGGTGACCCGGTTCAGTTCCGCAGTTCTCATAAGGTTTCCTCCAAAATTTTGGTCAGGGCATCCACGCAGGCGGCCATTTGCTCACGGCTGCCAATGGTGATGCGCAGGTAATCCCGAAGCCGGTCTGTGTCGAAGTGGCGCACCAGAATGCCGTTTTCACGCAGCTTCTGATACATCGCCTTGCCACCGACGCCGGGGTATTTGGCGAAGACAAAATTGGTCTTCGAGGGAATCACGGTAAAGCCCAAACCCTCCAGTTTTTCTGTGAAAAATGCCCGGTTTTCCATAATAGCGGCGCAGTTTTCCCGGAAATAGTCGTCATCTTCCAGCGCACCAAGGCCTGCGGCCATGGTCATGCGGTTGACATTGTAGGGGTTGGTGGAATATTTGATGGTGTTCAGGTCCTGGATCAGCGCCTTGCAACCTACGGCGAAGCCCAGTCGGGCACCGGCCATGGAGCGGCTCTTGGAGAAGGTCTGCACCACCAGAAGATTGTCGTATTTATTGGTCAGGGGGATGGCGGTTTCACCGCCGAAATCGATGTAGGCCTCGTCAATGACCACCACATTGTCCGGATTCGCCTTGAGGATTTCTTCAATTTGAGAAAGGCTCAGGCACAGACCGGTGGGCGCATTGGGGTTGGCAATGAAAATGGTGCCGCCTGCGGCGAAATAGTCGCTGACATCCAAGGAAAAGTCCTCTTTCAGAGGGATTTGCTTGTAAGGGATGCCATTCAGCCCGGCAAACACCTTGTAAAAGCCGTAGGTGATGTCCGGGAAGATGGCCGGATTCTTGTCATCACAGAAGGCCATGAAGGCGAAATTCAGCACCTCGTCAGAGCCGTTGGAGAAAATAATTCCATCTTCTTCGATGCCGAACACCTCCGCCGCTTTTGCAACCAGCTCGGTGCAGTTGGGGTCGGAGTACAGCTCCAGCTTCTCTGCCGCTGCCTTGGCATAGGCCTGCGCCTTGGGAGAGGGTGGGAAGGGAGATTCGTTGGTATTCAGCTTGATGTACCGCTGATCCCGGGGCTGTTCGCCGGGGGTGTAGGGGGTCAGCGATGCCAGCTTACTACTAAAAAAACGGCTCATGCGTCCTCCTCCGTGCGAATCAAGGCACTTCTTGCGTGGGCGGTGAGTCCCTCGGCGGTGGCAAAGGTGGCTACGTCCTTGGCCACACGAGCCAGCGCATCCCGGGTGTAGTAAGTGTACTGGGTCTTTTTGATGAAATCGTCCACACTGAGAGGGCTGCTAAACCGTGCCATGCCGCTGGTGGGCAGGGTGTGGTTCGGGCCGGCAAAGTAGTCGCCCAGGGCCTCGGGACAGTTGCGACCCATGAAAATACTGCCTGCGTGGCGGATGGAATCCAAGTAGTCAAAGGGATTGTCCACGCACAGCTCCAGGTGTTCAGGGGCGATTTCGTTGGAGATCTCGATGACTTCCTTCAGGCTGTCGGCCACGATGATCTTGCCGTTGTTGTCAATGGATGCCCGGGCAATCTCTGCACGGGCAAGCTGGGGAATCTGCACCTCCAGCTCTGCTTGAACAGCAAGGGCCAAATCGGCGGAATCCGTGACCAGCACGGCAGAGGCCAACTTGTCGTGCTCTGCCTGGCTGAGCAGGTCAGCCGCCAAATGACGGGGATTGGATGCGCCGTCAGCGATGATGAGGATTTCACTGGGGCCAGCGATCATGTCGATGGACACCTGACCGAACACCTGCCGCTTAGCCTCTGCCACGAATGCGTTGCCGGGGCCCACGATCTTGTCCACCCGGGGGATGGACGCGGTGCCGTATGCCAGAGCGGCGACTGCCTGTGCGCCGCCGACTTTGAAAATCTTGTCCACGCCTGCCACGGAAGCGGCGGCGAGAATGTAGGGATTGACCTTGCCCTCGGCATTGGGAGGGGTGACCATCACCAGCTCCCTGACACCAGCAATCTTGGCAGGAATGGAATCCATCAGCACCGTGGAGGGGTATGCGGCGGTGCCGCCGGGGACGTACAGACCGGCACGATCCACGGGGATGATCTTCTGACCCATGAGGATGCCGTCCTCGTCATTGATGATGAAGCTGTTTCGCACCTGCTTCTGGTGGAATTTGCGGATGTTATCTGCGGCGGTGCGCAGGATCCGCAGGAAGTCCTCGCCCACGGAAGCGGCAGCTTCGTCGATTTCTTCCTTAGTCACCTGCAGGGAGGTTAGCTTGGCTTTATCGAACTTTTCGCAGCATTCATATAGGGCTTTGTCCCCGTTTTTACGGACATTTCCGATAATTTCCGTGACAATCCCCGTCACGTCCACCACCGGCTCCACCCGGGAGAAAATCTCCTCCGGGGCGACTTCGCCGTATTTCAGAATCTTGATCATTGGGCTTCCTCCAACTGGGCGGTGATGCTTTTTACGATGGTGTCGATCTCGGTGCCCTTGAACTTGTAGCTGGCCTTGTTGGCAATGAGCCGTGCGGAAATGGGCACGATGTTGTCGTAAACCAGCAGGTCGTTTTCCTTCAGGGTGGTGCCGGTTTCCACGATGTCCACGATCACGTCGGACAGACCCAGAATCGGGGCGATTTCGATGGAGCCGTTCAAGTGGATGATGTCGATGTCACGACCCTTGGAGCGGTAGTAATCGGTAGCGATGTTGGAGAATTTGGTGGCGACCCGAAGCTGTTTGCGGGTGTCATCCCGGAAGCCGGCCTTAGCGGCTACCGCCATGCGGCACTTGCCCAGCTTCAGATCCAGAAGCTCGTACACATCCGGGGCGTACTCCAGCAGAATGTCCTTGCCGGCAACACCGATGTCTGCTGCGCCACGTTCTACATAAATGGCCACGTCCGAGGGCTTCACCCAGAAATACCGGACACCGCATTCTTCGTTTTCAAAGATCAGCTTGCGGTTGTTCTCCTTGATAGAGGGGCAAGGAAAGCCGGCTTTTTCAAACATTGCGTATACTTTTTCACCAAGTCTGCCCTTGGGAAGGGCAACATTAAGCATTTTCTTCAAGAGTTTCCACCTCACTGCCACTCAGTTTCAGAAGTTTCTTGTAACGGATATTTTCGGGTTTGACCCGCTGTACCAGCACCGTGGTGCCGGCATCGGTGAGCGCCTTCACCGCCTGCCGCAGAGCGGACAGATCGTCGGTATCGTAGAGCAGCACTGCATCTACGTCATATTCTGCGGTATCGGCCTCCAGCCGCTGCAGCAGATCCATGTACACCGCAAAGCCGATGGCCTTGGCGGTGCGGTTCATCTTCTTCATCAGCTTGTCGTACTGACCGCCGGAAAGCACGCTGTCCGGGATGCCGTCCACGAAGCCCTTGAACACAAAACCGTTATAATAATGAATATCGTCCACCACGGAGAAATCGATCCGCAGCATCCGGCTGTCCAGAGCGGACAGCACCTGCTCGATGCGGCTCAGGGTTTTCTCGCTGACGAAGCCGGTGAGCTTGCTGCGCATCTGGGGCAGAACCGCTTCTGCGCTGCCGCTGGTGGATGCCAGCCAGCACAGCAGGTCGCTATGCGCCTCTGCAACGCCACACTGGGCGCACAAAGCGGCGATTTCGTGGGGATTTTTCTGGCTGATCAGCTTCACCAGCGCTTCCCGGCTGTGGATGGGGAAGTCGATGGCGTCGGTCAGCTCCTTCAGGATGCCCAGGTGGGACACGTCCAGCACCGCTTCGTCGGAAATGGCGGCCAGGCTCTCCATGGCCAGGCTCATCACCTCAGTGATGGTATAATCGTCGATAGCACCTTGGGCTTCCAGACCCAGCTGAGTCATCTCCCGGAAACCGTGGGAGCCCTTGGTGACCCGGTAGACGTTCTCATTATAATATACCTTCTGCACCCAGGGCAGATCCTTGCCGTTTTTCACGATGGACAAGGTCACGTCCGGCTTCAGGGCCATCAGCTTGCCGCTGAGGTCGGTGAAGGTAATGACGTGGTCGGAAGGCAGGAAGTCCTTGTTCCGGGCGTAGAGGTCGTATTCCTCGAATTTGCTCATTTTGTAGGGCGTGTAGCCGTAGCGCTCAAAGAGAGTGCCAAGGGTCATGGCAAACTGCATATCAGTTCTCCTCCAATTTCTTCAGGGTAGTGCGGTAACCGCCGGGGCCGTAGTTCAGGCAACGGCTGACTCTGCCGATGGTGGCGGTGCTCACGTCCACCTGCTCGGTGATTTTTTGGTAGCTCATGCCTTGAGCAAGGAGGGTCGCCACCTCCAGCCGCTGAGCCATGTCGCTCAGCTCCTTGATGGTGCAAAGATCCTCAAAATAGGCATAGCATTCGTCGATGGATTGCAGGTTCAGAAAGCTCTGAAACAGCCGATCCAGTTCTCCGCTCCGCTTCATGGCGTTACCTCCGAAATGTGATGAAGGTATTTTATCACTTTAGCACGATGAAGTCAAGGGCTTTCTGCATTTTTGTATACATATTTTGTGGAGATAAATCATTGTTTAGCGGGCATGGCCCTCCGCAAGACACGTTCTAAACCTGAGTGGTGGACGAACGCCGCAGGGTGACACTTGGACACAAAAAGGCGGTTGTCGTAGGCAAAAACGTTACCGAGCGGTGTCCAATGGCGTAACGATTACCTCCCAACCAAGCACGCGCATGTCAGCCGGCACTGCCGGCAATCAATCATTTACAGGTTTGTTGACACGCGCAAAAATACCCAACCACTTTGTGGTTGGGTATTTTACATTTTATCTGGCTTCCCGGGAGGACAGGTACTTGCGAACCATCAGCGCCACCTTGAACACGATGGCATGGTCGAACTGACGCAGGTCCAGACCGGTGAGCTTCTTGATCTTCTCCAGACGGTAAACCAGGGTATTCCGGTGGACAAACAGCTTCCGGGAGGTTTCGGACACGTTCAAGTTGTTCTCAAAGAACTTGTTAATGGTGAACAGAGTTTCCTGATCCAGAGAATCGATGGAATTCTTCTTGAACACTTCGGACAGGAAGATCTCACACAGAGTGGTGGGCAGCTGATAAATCAGACGGCCGATACCCAGATTCTCATAATTGATGATGCTCTTTTCGGTATCAAACACCTTACCCACATCGATAGCGGTCTGGGCTTCCTTATAGGAGTCAGCCAAAGAGCGCAGGTGCTCTGCCACAGTGCCGATACCGATGACACACTTAACGAACATCTCGTTCTTCAGAGTGTCCTCAATGTTGCGGGCCATCTTCTCCAGATCCTCAGCGGTGGTAGTGGGCGTGATCTGCTTAATGATGGCAATATCGGTTTCGTTAATGCTCAGGACGAAGTCCTGCAGCTTGTCCGGGAACATGCCGGACAGAAGATCAACAGTAGCCACATCGCCGTGACCTACCTGGCGAACCAGGAACACAGCACGGGGCGCATCGGTGGCGAAGCGCAGCTCCTTGGCACGGATGTAAATATCACCGGGCAAGATATTGTCCATGATGATATTCTTCACAAAGGTGCCACGGTCATGCTTCTCTTCGTAGTAGACCTTGGCATCGTTCAGTGCCACATAAGCCATGGTACAGTAACCACGGGCCAGCTCGTCATCACCAGAGCAGAACACAGCGTACTCCACCATGTTGGCACCGTTAACGATGGGCTTAAAGGTTTTCTGGGAGAAGGTGACGATGCTGTCGGGGGTATTTGCGATCTTCAGTGCCGCCTCCGTCCAGCGCTCACCCAGCAGGGACATTTCAGTACAAGAAACTACGCAGCCGTCAGCATCGATCACGCCGAAAACACGGTCGGTAACATCCTTCAACTGAACCATTACACTCTGAAAAACACTATTGGACATTCTGTGGTCCT
The DNA here is from genome assembly GCA_045654265.1 of Faecousia sp. Lineage (GTDB taxonomy): Bacteria > Bacillota > Clostridia > Oscillospirales > Oscillospiraceae > Faecousia. The sequence goes on along the minus strand of JAZONA010000102.1, from coordinate 32,460 downwards.
CCTTAGTAAAGTGCATAAATGCGCATTTCACAAAATTGCTCTATTATTATATATCCCTTTTGCGCATTTTGCAAGTACCTTTTGACATATTCTCACAAAAAAGTCCATCTTTTTTGTGGGTATTGTCATATTCGGAAGACTGATTCACAATTTCGACATTTTTTCCTTTATGAGATTCTCCAAACTCTTGATCAAATTGCCCATAAAACATCCCCCTCCGGCTCAGCCGGAGGGGGAATTGGGAATTAGTTGCCGAAATATGCGCTTGCGTAGAAGCCGTAAACAATGGTAGCTGCTGCAAGGTCACGCATGTCCTCGCTGCCCTTGTTGACCATATTGGCACAGTAGGCACCCAGGCTGTAAGCCAGAACGCCGGTGCTGTAGGTCACGCCATCATTGCCGGTGTACACAGTTGCGGCATAGACGGTATCGTTGATGTCCTTGGCTGCAATGCCGCCAACAAAACCGATGAAGGTACCATTTTCCAAAGTCATGGTAACACTGCCGGTGCAGTTTTCGGCACTCAGGGTCTCCAGAGCATCGAACTGCTCCTGAGTCCAGAAGTACAGCATTGCCTGATCGCCGGTAGCCTCCACGGAGCCAGTCATGAGATAGCTGATACCGAAAGCACTTTCGAAGTGGGCGGATGCGCTTCTGTCAGCAAATCCGCCGTTGGCTGCAAAGGCGGAAACCTTGCTGCCGGTGGGCTGTGCTACGGGCTTGACCATATTGGCATTGTAGCTTTCTGCCAGAGTCTGCTGCTCCGCGGTGAGATCGGCATTGACCAGCGCATCGGTCTTATAGTCGAAGTAGACCTGAGCGGCAGCGCCGTAGTTCAGCAGGGACACCAGCAGAGCCTTCAGCTCGTTATCGGTGTTGCTGTTAGCCAGCTTGCTGTAGGCGTAGGACTTAACACTGTAGGTCACCACATCGCTGTAGACGACAGTACCATCGGCCAGCTCAGCGTAAACACACAGGTAAATCTCATCGCCCAGCTTTTCAGCGCTCACGGGCAGGGACACACAGTAAAGACCGTTTTCAGCCAGGATACCGCCCTGAATACCATCCTTCTTATTTAGCATGCTGGGTGCTGCATCCCAAGCCAGGATGCCCACATTCTCAGCGGAGATCTCAGCATCGGTGGAGAAGTAGACCTGCATGGTCACCTCATCCTCCAGGGAGATGGTGGGATACTCCAGCTTCAGGTCGGGTCTTTCCACGATCTCGTTTTCGATGTGGAAGCCATCGTCACCGGGCAGCTCGTTATCAGCAAAGCCAGCCAGAGTCTGCATTTGCTGATCCATAGCATAGAGGCTCAGCAGAGAATTGCTTGTCACATATGTGACCCATTCACCGCCGCCGTAATCCCAGGTATCCTCAGCCACAATGTAGCAATCGGCACCGTCGGTGGGGATATTCAGGTTGGAGGTCTGATTCCACCTATTATCCCAGTTATTCTCGGTGGTTCCGGGGTTCATTCGGCAGAAGATCGCAATGACATAAGTATTGCCATCCTGAGGCACATTGACCTCATAAACGCCGTCACCATCGGAATCGATAGCATCGACCCAAGTCTGGGCGCTCCAGCCTTCGGTAGCCAGAACCGCAGCAAAGCGGGCATTGCCTTCATGCCAGTTGGTGTTGGGCACCAGGTACAGGATTGCAGACTGAACAGGCTCAGACTCAGTCAGGCCACAGCTGCACTTGCCGTCTACATAGACGTGCTCCACAGCAATACCGCAATCAGTACACTTACCGTCCTGCGTATGGGTTGCATGCGGGCAAGCTCCCTCGCCGCCGTAAACAATCCATTCACCGCCGCCTTGATCCCAGGTATTCTCAGCCACGATGTAGCAGTCCGTGCCGTCGGTGGGGATATTCAGATCGAGTGTCTGATTCCACTTATTGTTCCAGTTATTCTCGGTGGTGTCCGGGTTCATACGGCAGAAGATGATCAGTGCGTAAGCCTTGCCGTCCTGAGGCAAGGTGACCTCATAAACACCGTCGCCATTGGAATCGATGGCGTCAATCCAAGTCTGAGTGCTCCAGTCTTCCGTGGCCAGAAGTGCAGCGAAGCGGGCGCCGCCATCACGCCAGTTGGCGTTAGGCTTCACATACAGGGTCACAGCATCCTCTGCAGAGGGCTCATCCAAGCCGCAGCTGCACTTGCCGTCTACATAGGTGTGCTCCACCTCGACGCCGCAATCAGTACACTTACCGTCCTGACCGTGCGTCAGGTGCTGGCAAGGCGCCTCACCGTAGACAGACCAGGTCTGGGTTGCACTGTTGAACTGATTCTTGCCATCCTGAGGAATGATAAGGTCATCTGTCTTGCTGCCATTGTTATTGTTGAAGATGATCTTTTGTGCATCCTTGGAAATCTGCACGGAATAGATCGTACCCTCAACATGTTCCATGGACACGCCAGGCCACTCGCCGGTGCAGTTACCGAATCCATTCCATGCGTGAACACGGATCTCACTCCAGTTATAACCGCTGTTGTCGAAGTAGATGGTGATCAGGCTGTCATCCTCGATCTCCTCGAACAGACCGCAGCTGCACTTGCCATCCACATAAACGTGCTCAACAGCCGCGCCGCACTTGACGCACTTGCCGTCCACATCATGTTTCTTGTGGCTGCAGGCCTCAAGCTCATCCATCTTTATCCACTTGCCGGTAGCAATGTCATAGTAGTAGTTCCCATCGGTGGGCAGCAGCAGATCGTCGCTCTGCTGGGAATTGTTACTGAAGATAACCTTCTCAGCCGCAGCATCGATCTCCAGCATATACATATTCTCTTCGCCCTCAACAACGTTCATGGACGTACCGGGGAACGTACCGGAGAGTGCGCCGCTATTGTTCCAGGAATACAAGCTGGGCACGCCATAATCTGCTGCAGCCTTGGCATACACAATCCGCTTGCCGCAGGTACCACAAATACCATTGGTGCAGTTGTGGGTCTTGGGCAGGGTAACGAACTCTCTGGTGCCGCACTTCAGACAGCTGCGGACAGCGCTGCCGGTGGTCTTACAGGTAGGCAGCTTGGTGATCTCTGCCTGATCCCAGTCATGGTTAGGCAGCAGCATGCCATTGGCATCGTAGCTGTAGCAAGTATCTACGCTGATGCCGGCGCTGGCGATCTTCAGTCCGTTCAGCTTCAGGCTGGTGAAGGACACCATACCGTTGCGAACGTACAGTGCCACCTGATACATGCCGTTGACCTTGGGGCACTTGGAGTAATCAATGGTGTAGTACTGCTCGGTGCCGCTTTGAATCGTAGTGACCACAGACCAGCCATAGGAATCCTCACCGGTGGTGGGGTTGAACACCTGAGTGCTCTGGTACAGAGTTGCATCCACGCCGGTGCTGACGCCGCTCATAAACAGACCGGAATCAATACCACGCACGCCAACCTGCAGATTGTGAGTAGAGGCTGCCAAATCTTCGCTAACGTAGAAAATAATGGCTTCCTTCTTCAAGCTGCCGTTCATGTAGACCTCATTATTGGGGCCGACCAGCATATAGTCGTTGATACCACTGAGCTGGTTGCCCACATAGGCCGTACCGCCGGGCAGGTTGTCGTTACGATTCTCAGACCAGCTGAAGTTGCCGGTGTAGAAGGTTGTGCTCACATCGTAGGTAGCAACTACAGCCTTGCCATCCAGAATCAGGTTGCGCAGCTCATAGAACTTCGCACCGTTTTCATGGGCGCTGTAATTATCATTTGGTTCGCCCAGAGGCTGATAGACGCGAACACCATCCAGATACAGGTAGGTATCGTAGGTATACAGCTCAATTTCTTCCGGGCTCAGTTCCAGCTTGCCATCCTTGAAGTGACCAACAAAGTCGAAATCATCCGGGAAGTTGTAGGTGGGAACACCCTGGATCTCCACGGTATAGTCGCCGTAGGGCAGATTGTTGATCCGTATTGTGGGGACCTGATGGATCTGCTTACCCTCGTCGCTGGTGTAGATACCCCACTTGCCGTTATCGTACAAGTTCTCATTAGGCAGAAGCAGCATATAATCTGCCGGTTTTTCCACACCATTGTCGAAGTAAATGTAATTGGTATCCAGAGGAACCTCACATGCGAAGAAGCCCTCTCTGACCTCTACCATCTTCACGGTGGTGGGCTCGCCGTCATTTTCCCGGAAGGTTGCGTATACATCATTCCAGCCTTCGCTGTTCTTGAAGTAGACGGGGCGATCATCCATGACCAGCGGATATACAGACCACTTATTGTTAATAAACAGAGGCTTGGAAGCATCAATGGTAAGGTCGCTGGTTTGCTGTCCCCTATCGCCATTGTTGAAGATCACCTGCTTGGCATTGGCGGACACCAAAATGGAGTAGTAACCAGGCATGCCCTCAACGGGAGTCATCTTGGTACCGGGCCAACCATTCAGGTATTCCGTGTTGGTGCCGGCAATGTGGCTCCATGCGTAAGCATAGGGCTCCGCATTGACATAGGTGTTCTTGAAGTAGAGAGTGATGAAACTCTCTTCACCAAATACAGACCAAGCCCCATTGGCGTAAATAAATCCGTCACCGGGGATCAGGAAGTCCGGAGTCTGATTGCCCAGACCGGCGCTGCCATTGTTAAACAGAACCTCCTGTGCATCATACGGAACCACATACTTGTAGATCTCCGTATCGCCCATGCGTTCCATCTCCACACCGGGCCAGTCGACCATACGGTCATTGCCATCGGACCAGTAGTAGATCAGCACCTTCTCCCACTGGGTTGCGGTGTTATCAAAATAGATAGTACGTTCGCCGCCCTGCTGGATGTCAGTGGTGTAGCTCAGTGCGATACTGCCATTGCCGTTGTCCACCAGCGTAAAGGTGACCTCGGCGCCGCCGATCACGCGAAGCTTGTCGGCATCCGGACCGGTCAGACCCGCATACATCGTGGTGGAGGTGGCATGATCGCCGGGATATTTATAGGTGTGGTAGACATTGCCCTCGCTATCCTTGACATAGACGTAATGGTCCTCGCCAAGGGTCATGGTCAGCTTACCATCCACAAACTTGTCGCCACCGGACAGGTAATTGCCGTTGACACCGTCACCGCAGAGGTAGAAGATACGCTCGCTCTTGGCAACACCGCAAATGGTACAGTAGCCATCGGTATACTTATGCAGGCCAGCCACCAGTACACCGCAATGGCTACAGTAGCCGTTGGTGTTGTGATAGGGGTGGACACAGCCCTTGGTGGTGCTGGTAAACTCCGTGATAACGGGCATATTGCGAATCACAGTACCGTTGCTGTCCTTGACCTTCACTACGAAAGTAGCAGAGTCAAAAGCATTGGTACGGCCGATCAGCTCGAAGCCGGTGCCCTTGAAATTGAAGGAAGCCAAAGCATCGGGGTTAGACAGCTTGATGCTCATCAAGGAGTTGCCGGAAATCTCGTCGCTGGTATCCTCCTGATAAACAGTTTCCCAACCATAGTTGGTATTCTGCTCCAGACCCTGAGTCAGGTTGCCGGAGCCTTCGCCGATCTTTGTGAATTCGCCCTTATCTTCGTAGTAGTTGATTCCGGAGAAGTCATCCTCGTAGTAGACCACAGTTGCGGGCAGTACGGTAATCTTCTTGTACATCTGCACCTCGGTGCCGATGTCAATTTCGTTGGAAGTATGGTAGACCATCTTGTCGGTAGCCTCTGCCACACTGCTATGGACTGCATCGGCCTGGTGGACATTGATGTTCAGCCACAGATCATATTCTGCATCCATGAAGTCGGTGGGCTGGAACCAGAACCGCTTAGACATGGTATAGCTGTTGCCTGCATACTTCAGGTCCAGACCGGCAGGATCGATAGAGTCGGTGAAGCAGAACTTGCCATCCTCCACAGAAATCTTCCAGACACCGGTTTCTACGTCAACCTCCTGCTTTTCAGCTTCGGGGAACTCCATCCGGTTCATCTTCTTTCCGTCAGGAGTAAACTCGTTGAGGTAGGTGGGCTGAGTAGTTGCCACGCCCATAAAGCTGACCTTGGTGCCTTTATGGCCACCCAGCAGCTCATCGCCCTTGAACAGACGACCCACGGCGTTGAGATCTTCCGTCTGCAGACCGTAGTCCACAACTACCGTGTGATCCTTCACGTTGGTGACATAGAAGGTCACGGGGATACGGACGCTGGCCATCAGGCCGGAAACATTGCTGCTAACCTGGAGATAGAACAGGTGCATACCGGTATGATCGTAAGCCACATCCAGCTTCCGGTTCTCTTCGTCCCAGGTAACCTTGTTGTAGTCAACGCTGGGCAACGTCAAATCATCGGTCTGGATGCTGCCGTTGCTGAAGATGACATACTGTGCATCGCCGGGAATCTTGGCAGCGTATACGTCATACAAAGCGTCCTCCACCATGGTCATCTCATCACCGGGCCATGCAACCATGCTGGAGTTTTCATCGGACCAGTAGTAGATGTAAACCTTGCCCCAGCGGTCGTTATTCTGGAAGTAGATGGTACGCTCATCAGCGGTATCCTCATTGGCCGCCTTGTCATAGGTAGTCCAAAGACCGCCTGCATACATATTGTCGGAGCTGGTCAGCTCGTTGCCGTTTTTGTCGCAGATGAACAGTTCCAAGGTGTCCACGCCGGTGTCCAGCTTGCCGTTGCCATTGGCATCCTCGTAGGCATCCAGCTTGCCGTTGTCGTTTAGATCCTCGGCTATGTCCATGTTACCGTCGCCATCCACATCCTCACCGGGATCCAGGCGGCCGTTGGCATTCTTATCCTCGCCCACATCCAGGCGGCCGTCGCCGTCCACGTCTTCGGTGCGGTCAAGCTTGTTATTGCCGTTAACATCCTCGCCGGCATCCAGCTTACCGTCCCCGTCCTTATCCTCGGGATACTGCAGATCCAGCTTGCCGTTGCCGTTGACATCTTCGCCGCGGCTCAGGGCACCGATGCCCTGGGACTGGACATAGAGCATATTGGACTCTTCCATGGCGTTCTTTTCCACATCGCCCCACAGACGATCCAGTGTCAGATATACATCGTGACCAGCCCACTGGAAGTACATGGGCTCACCGGGGGTGTAGACCCGGTGCTGATCCTGGCCCTTCAGGACTTCTTCGCTGTCCGGGCTCTTGTAGGCAGTGGTGTAAACGGTGTTGTTAAAGACCTTCGCCTTCTGCTCAGTAGCAGACAAGGCGTAGTGCATACCGGACACAGTCACAGTGGAGTACTGCCACAGACCGGCGCCCCAATACAGCGAGCTTTGGCCATCGGGGATGATTTCGCCGGAACCGGTCTGGTCCTTGGGATCATCCAGATTCTGGAGGAACGCCATCAGCTGATCATTGTTCTCAACCTTAACTGTAATAGGCTCAGTCTTCTTGCCGGCCTTGAAGTCCTTATAGCTGGCATAGCCCTGAATGGTAAAGGTCAAATCAGCGGGGGTGAGCAGGTTACCCTGGGCATTGGTCACCCGGATGCCCTGAACCACCACCTTATTGTTCTTGCCCGGCTGCAGACCGAACACGCCCTTGGTATCGGTTACGGGAGTAAACACTTCCTTGGCACCGTCGAAAATAACCGATGCGGTCACATCCTGGAACAGTGCCTGGGTGTTGAACTGGTACATCCGCAGTTCGTGGAGATTGTTACCGGACACCACAGGGTCATAGGTGATGCTGATACCCTGCTGGCGCAGAGTATTGCCGTTTTCTTCCCAGGTAATCCAGCCATCGGAGGTAACGTGATAGACCTTGCCGTCCAGATTTACCACACCGTCCAGGCCCTTGAAGGAGATGATGGTATCCTCTTCCACAGTGAATCTGCCCACCGTAGCCTTGCTGAAGGTCTGCAGACCTGCATCAGGGGTCAGGGTCAGGCCGATGTCGGGGTCGGAGAAGGAAATATCGTACAGCTTGGTGTTACCGTTGTTGGTAACGGAGAATTCATAACCCACGGACTGGCTGGCGTCGATCAGAGCGCCATAGTCAACCTTAATGGGGTTGCCGTTGGCATCGGTGCCCTGGTAGGCGTTCTTATCGGTAACCAGAGTGGGGTCAGTCATGACGATGTTGGTGGCAATACGCATGTTTGCACCGGTGCCATGACGCTCCATGTAGTAGAAGTCGATGGGGTAAGACTTGCCGTCGATCAGGTTCAGCCGATGCATACGCTTGTAATCAGCCTTTTCATCAGCATCCAGTCCGGAAACCTTAGCCAGCAGAGCATCCAGCTCCTCATCGGTCATCTCAGGATCGTAGCCGTAGGCGCTCAGCTCTTTCATCTTCTGCTGTGCAGCGGCCACATAGTCATTCATCTTGAAGCCAACCACAGTGATAGAGTGAGCGGCACCGATATCCAGAACCAGCTCACCGTTGACGAACATGTAAACGTCATCGTCACCTTCGAAGTCGAAGAACAGATCATCGTCATAGTGGTAAACGAACTCACCGTTGGCTTGCATAACGTAGTTATAGTTACGACCGGCGTAACTACCGCCCAGACCCTTATAATCCACAGCGCCGTCGTCACGGAAATAGGGGGTGCCATGGAAGCCGAAGGGATCATCGGGGGCGTCATTCTTATCGTTGATGGGGGTAAAGGGATACAGTGTGTTGTGCAGAGTTCCCAAATAGTACATATGGTGCTTATTCAGAGCGGTAGACAGAGAAATGGTCTTATTGTTCCGGTTGTAAACGATACCGGTACTCTCGTCAGGAGCGGTAAAGCCTGCGTCAAAGACGTAAGCCTCCTTGCCCTCACCGGCGACCACTGCCTTACTCATAACCAGATAGTTGTAATCGTTCTGAGGCTGGTTGTAAGAATCCGCAACGAACAGGTTGTGCAGCAGGTAGTAAGCTGCATCGTAGAAGGTATTGATGTTGGAAGCACACTGCAGATAAGGTCCGATCAGCTTGTTGACAGTCTTATCGCCATCCTTGACCAATACCTTGTTCATAGTGTCGGCATAGCTGCCCAGCTTTGCGGTGTAGGTACCCTTATAACTCTTGCTGGTGCTGTCCATGATCTTATTGTAATTGAAGGTAATGCCCAATCTGCCGCGCAGCGCGGTGGCCAGGTCGCACTTATCCAGCACACCATTGCCGTTGAGATCCTCCTCAATGTCCAGGAAGCCGTCGCCGTCGGTGTCTTCGTTGACCAGATCCAGCTTGCCGTCGCCATCCCGATCCTCATTGGGGTTCAGGATGCCGTTGCCGTCCACGTCTTCGGTCAGATCCAGCTTGCCGTTGCCGTTGAGGTCTTCACCCTCGTCCATCTTACCATTGCTATTCTTATCCTCGATGAGATCCAGGCGGCCGTCGCCGTCCTTATCCTCGGAAGCATCCAGCTTCTTGTTGCCGTTGACATCTTCGGTCAGATCCAGCTTACCGTTGCCGTTGCGGTCTTCGCCTTCGTCCAGCACGCCGTTGTGGTTATTATCCTCGATCAGATCCAGGCGGCCGTCGCCGTCAATATCCTCGTGGGTGCCCAGCTTGCCGTCAAAGTCCAGATCTTCAAACTGGTCGATATTTCCATCGTTGTCGATATCTTCCGCAATATCCAGCTTGCCGTTGCGGTTGGTATCTTCAAAGATATCCAGGTGGCCGTCATGGTCCAGATCCTCACCGGCATCCAGCTCGCCGTTTTTGTTCAGATCCTCAAAAATGTCCAGATTGCCATCGTCATCGGCGTCTTCATTCTTATCCAGCTTGCCATCGCCATCGTAATCCTCACTGTAGAGAGGACTCTCACTGCCCTTAACAAAGGTGTAATTGAAGCCTTCAAAATTGTACTCAGGAATGGTCAGGGTATCTCTGAGCAGTGTTGCCAGGTAATGGATGGTGTCATCCTTGTACTGCATGACCTTGTAGTCCTTGCCGTCCACGCCGGTATAGGTAGCCTGGCTGGACTGCAGAAGACCAGCGGTCATAACGCCGCTCTTTACCTTATTATACAAGGTGTAGCCCATGCCCAACTTGCTCAGGTCAATATTTCCCGTGCTGGAGGTGGCCTGCATCAGGAAGATGGTGTTGGACACACGGTAATCCATGCCCAACGTTGCCGCCTTTGCACGATCGCTGTTAAACTGATCCTTCGCAGAAAAACCCGCATAGCAGTAGCCCAAAGCATAGCTGTGGTAGCCGTTGGAAGTGGTGTTTCCGCCACCGGCAACGCCATCACTCTTGGTCCAGCCGCCACCGGTAGAAGGATACAGGAAGGTATAGCCCTGGTTGGAGCCCATGTTCCACATATTCTTCAGGATGGGGCTGGAAGACTTGAACATGGTATTGCGGATATCGTTGCCGCTGCGGGTATTCATGTAGTTCACGGCTGCAGTCTTGAAGCTGCTGGGATTGGAGCCGGTATAAACAATGTACGCAATCTCCAGCTTCTGAGAGCTGTTAGACAGTTCAGGGAACTTCATGCCGATCCGGTTATAGTATTCCACCTTACCCTTGAAAGACTGACCAAAAGTATCCTGAATAGACCGCAAGTCATAAGTGAAGGCCTTCCACTCACCCTCAGAAGCAGGCAAATCCACGGAGGTATTCACATACTTACCAGCTTGATACTTCTCGGGATCTGCTGTATCCTCCAGCCAGAAGCCGATCTGAGGATTCGTAATCCCCTTGGTGCGGTAAATAATGGTCACATACCGCAAGGAGGTATAGCCGCTCAATCCGCTGGCAGTATAATTACTGGTAGAATTCCACACATAGGCCGTATCCGCATTGGAATCGTTATCGGTGACAGTCATGTAGGACTTACCCTGATGCACGCCACCGTCGATGTTCAGGCCATGTGTACTACTCCACGCATCAATGGTCTTGTTGTCCCAGCCGCCGGCATCGTACTTGGTGAAGTCCAGGTAATCCCGGGCATCGCTGGGCTTGGTAGGTACATTGGAGGTATTGCTCACCTCATATGCATAATACAGCTCGTAACCGACATACTTACCGGGGTTATTATCAAACTTAACGCCGGCCTCACCGAAGCGCTGTGCCTCGATTTCACTGCCGAAGTAAGCGATGTGGGAAATGTCCATTTCCTCACCGGGAGCTGCCAGAGGATAGCTGATACCAACACCGGCGATCCGGTTTGCACCGATCTTATCCCAGTTATCCTTGATGCCGTAGTTGTTGGAAGACATAGGCTGGTCGTCAGGATACTGACTCTCCTGCAGGTTGGTCTTCATATCGATAATCTGATAAGTCCAGGTATCGGTGGAGGGCTGCAGATATACCTGCTTGCCCACCAGGGTACCGGTGTGCTTATCGTTGTATTTCCAACCCAGGCTGGAGTGAACACTGGTAATATCCACCGTGCCGCTGGAGGGGCGTGCGTTTTTCGCAACCGCCCAGTAAGGGCGCAGCTGATGGCCCTTGCCGTCGTTGCCCAGAGCATAGGCCGCATTGGTCTTATAGACAATGACCATGTAGCGGATGTCCTCTTTGGACCTATACTTGCCGATCGTGGAGGTACCGCCATCGTTGGCGAAGTCCGTGATCCAGCCATAAGCTTTGCCGTCGTTCGAGTCGCCCACATATTTCAGATGCAGGCTCATGGGAGAAACGTCATCCACAGGCTGATTGATGCTACGGTCCACCTCACTGACATTGCCGTCATAGCGGGCAGTGAGAGAACGGTTGCCCCAATTCTTGATTGCACTGTTCTGCTCGTAGTAGTAACCCTTATTGCTTGTGTAGAGGTAGTTGTAGTAACCCTGAACGGAGGTATAGTCATTGCCCGGGATCGCATAATCGATCATAGGCATCTTCTCACCGCCGCCGTAGGAGGCACCGCCGTGAGCGGTGACATTCGTATCCGTTGCAGCGGAATACTCGAAGAGCATACCATCGTTCAAATAGTCGTAGATTTTAATAGGCCAACTGATCGTATCCGAAGTGTCGATATTACCCGTCAGACCAGTACCAACGTCGAAAACGTCGCCCACTGCGGCGTTTGCCTTTGTGGGTTGGATCGCAGGAATCATCGCAACGATCATAGCCAGTGCCAGCAGCAAAGACATCAGTCTTCTGCCAAGCCCAAACTGTTTCATAGCTTCATTCTCCTTTCAACTCTTGCCTTAAACCACCGCCGGAGCAGTGAATGGTTTACTATATTATATAATGTATATTAGCTGTCTTTCCAGCTATACCGGACGATTTGACTGTCCTTGGTGAAGTGTGGTGCTTCCACCTTAACTGTCTGTCCGGGTTCCAGAGTGCCACATTCCTTGCGGTAGGTAATGCCGCCGAAGTAGTTGCCGTCAGGATGCACATCCTTGTAATAAAGGCACAGCTCCGGAAGCGGCTTGTCCGATTCATTGGTAATATGCAGGGTGCTTCCCCGGGATTTGACAGAAACTTTGTCCGTATTCATCACCGCATCCGCCCGAAACACATAATCGGTGGTGTTGATGGCGGTGAAGGCATCCCCTTTCGCCACTGTCATCCCTGATTTTTCCAGAACCCACACAGTTCCGCCCGGTGGGATGCCGGTAACTTCAAACACACCTTCCCGACCTGCGATGTTGCACTTTACCACCGCCCGGTCAAGAAATTGTCCGGTGCCGTTGCGGATGCGCATAGCCGCCACATTTTCCACGGAACGATAGGAACCGTCCTCCGGGAACACACCGGAATAGCTGCTGTATTCCAGACATTCCAGTTCGCCGGAGCCTGGCGGCAGCACATCCACGCCGGATTGCTTCTGGGCGCAACCGGGTAGCACTGATACCAGTAGCAGCAAACAGCACAACAATATGCAATTGGTTCGCCTCACAGCCTCACCTCCGTCAGGGCACAGAAACACTATATCCATGATATATTTTTGGTTATACTGTTCAAATTATAGCACCTCTCACCCCTTGCGTCAATCCCAATTGCACATATTTTCTTCCATGATTTACAAAATTTTTTCCAAAAAGGACTTGCATTTCATGATTTTGTACGTTATAATGAAATTTGAAATATGCGCAGTCTATCCTTTGGGCAGAGCTGCCGCCAAGGGAGGAAAGAAGATGCACGTTGTCCACGGCTTTGTAGTGCGTGAAATCGCCGGTGAAACCATCGCCATTCCTGCCGGCCCCGCGGCTCGGAAGCTATCCGGCTTGTTGGCGCTCAATGGCAGCGGTGCTTTTCTGTTCGACCTCCTGCAGACCGAGCAAACTGAGCAATCCCTCGTTCAGGCTATGCTGGACAGCTATGAAATCGATCAAGCCACCGCTGCAGCGGACGTGGCCGAATTTCTGGATATCCTTCGCAGTCATGACATTCTTATCGAATCGAACCTAAGCAGAAAGTAGGTTGAAAGTAATGAAAATGAAATACGAGAAGCCTATGGTGTCTGTGGACCAGTTCAAGCTCAGCCAAGCCATCGCTGGCTGTGGATTCAACGTTGGATTTACGGACAGTCTGTGTTTCCTGACCTCCAAAGAAACTCCTGCAGCCACAAAAGCATTGGCCGCACTGGGCTATTTCACCGCAGACGGCTGCGGTTTGGTAATCGATGCAGGTGTTACCTTCGACGAGCATGGCAATCCCTCTAATAATTATGATGGCATTTGCATCCACACCCAGGTCAACGGCGGCGTTACCTCCTGATATGGCTGCCCCTTACCATTGCAAGCTTCGGATCAGCGGCATCGTGATAGAGTTTGTACTGCCGGAGCCCATTACGCCCCCGGTGGACATGACACCTTTCCTCTGCGAGGATGATGCCATCCCTGACGACACCTATACCCTTACCCTGATTACAGAGCCGTTGCGCCCTCCGGTGCCCATGCTCTGCAAATACGGGGAGGCTCATATTTACCACACAAAGGAAGGCTGGCTGCACATTTTCCCCGCCCTTGGCGATTGGGAAGGATGTCAGGTAGCCTGTCTTTTCTGTCCAGACGGTCATCATCGGCTTTTTTATCCCGCCGCACGATGGCCGTTTTATGCAAAACAATGGGTTTTCTCCACCATGCTTCAGGGAGAACAGCTGCTTTTGCGACACGATGCCTTTTTGCTCCACAGCTCTCTGGTGGCGCTCCATGGCAAAGCGGTGCTGTTCAGCGGCTCCTCCGGTGTAGGGAAATCCACCCAAGCAAAGCTTTGGGAGCAGCATCTGGGTGCCACCATTCTCAATGGCGACCGAGCGGTCATCCGTCGCACCGATGCCGGTTTTACCGCCTCCGGTTCTTTCTGGAGCGGCACCTCCGGCATTTATGTTCCACGCCAGGCTCCCATTGCCGGCATCATCCTGCTGGAGCAGGCACCGGAAAATACCATCGTGCCTGTGGGTATAGATGCTTTCAAAGCGCTGCTATCTGAAACCACCGTAAATACTTGGGATCCGGCTTTTATGGCAAAAGTCACCGATTTGATCTGCGACGTAATGACCCAAATTCCCATTTACCACCTGCGCTGCCGCCCGGATCAGGCCGCTGCAGAGCTGGCATACCAAACCTTATTTGGAAAGGAGCAATCTGGGTGCAAATCATAAACATCAAGCGTGCCCTCAGCCGTAAATGTGCCGGTCTGGGCATCCCGGTCAGCGGCATTTTTGAGCTGACCCCCCGGTGCAACCTCCGTTGTCGGATGTGCTACGTTCGTCTGACTCCCGAGCAGATGGCTCCCATCGGTCGGGAACGCACCGCTGCGGAATGGCTGGACATGGGTCGGCAATGCCGGGACGCAGGTATGGCATTTCTGTTGCTCACCGGCGGTGAACCCACCCTCCGCTCCGACTTCTGTGAAATTTATCGGGAATTGGCCCAGATGGGTTTGTCCATCAGTTTGAATACCAACGGTACTCTTTTAACACCCGAGATCCGCGCGCTGTGGCACGAACTGCCCCCGGCGCAGGTGAATATCACCCTCTACGGCACCTGCCGGGAGGATTACGACGCCCTTTGCGGCAACCCCGGCGCATTTGACGATGTTGTGGATGGTCTGGATTGGCTGGCCGGCGAGGGCATTTTGGTTCACCTGAATACCACCATCGTCCCCACCAACTACCACAAATGGCAGGAAGTGGAGGAATTTGCAAAGGCCCGGGATCTGGAGCTGCGCATGACCAGCTACTGCTTCCCACCCAACCGGCGCAGCCACTGTGACTTTGAGCGCATGGCACCGGAGGTGGCCGGCGAACTGATCGTTAAAGACTTTTTATGGCGGGAAGGCCCGGAATCCATCAAGGCCAAGGCCCGGGATTTGGACGCTCCCCTGCCCCGCAGCTGTGAGCTTGATAACGGCGAACCGATGCAGTGCCTTGCAGGCCGCAGTCAATTCTGGGTGACCTGGGACGGACGAATGACCCCTTGCGCCATGCTGACCCAGCCCACCACATACCCCTTCCGGGATAGTTTCCCCACCGCATGGGCGCAGCTGAAGGAATCGGTGGCATCTATCCGGCTGTGTCCGGATTGCGTCAACTGCCCGGATCAAAAATCCTGCATGAATTGCGCCGCCGTCACCTTCGCCGAAACCGGCCGTTTCGACGGCAAGCCGGAATATATGTGTAAGCTAAACGCCGCCTACCGAAAATCCTTGCTGGAATTGGCCAAAAAACTATAAAAATAACGCCATCTCGATTGAGATGGCGTTGTTTTTTACATTTTATCCGGGGCGCAGAAGCCCAGAATGTTGATGCACTGCTCCAAGATTTCCTTGGTCAGACCCATCAGGGCGATGTAGCCGGCCTTCAGCTCCTCATTCTCCTCCTTCAGGATGGGAGTTTCATGGTAGAACTTGTTGGCGGCACCCGCCAGCTCATAGATATAGGCGCAGATCAGGTTCGGCGCAGAGCTATGAAGCGCAGTTTCCATAGTGGGGCCGAACTTGGTGATGGCCAGCATCAGATCCTTGGCATAGCTGTTCGCCGCAGGCTGGATGCTCAGATGCTTCCAGTCGCCGTAGCGAGCCAGAATGGACTTGATCCGCACGATGGTGTACAGAATGTACGGGCCGGTGTTGCCCTCAAAGGCGGCAAAACGATCCAGATCGAAGATATAGTCCTTGGTAGGCTGATTGCTCAGATCGCCGTACTTCAGGGCAGCCATGGCGATCTTGTGGGTGGTTTCCTCCACTTCGCTTTCCGCCACGATCTTGTTCTCCACAACCTTGGCACGGACGAAATCGGTCATGTCTGCGATCAGGTTCTCCAACCGCATGACACCGCCCTCACGAGTCTTGAAGGGCTTGCCGTCCTTGCCGTTCATGGTGCCGAAGCCCACGTGCTCCAGCTCCGTGTCAGCATTCACGATACCAGCCTTCCGGGCGGCACGGAACACCTGCTCAAAGTGCAGAGCCTGCCGCTTGTCGGTGAGGTACAGCATCTTGTCAGGCTTAAAGTCCTGCATACGCTGAACCATGGTGGCCAAATCGGTGGTGGCATAGATGGAGGATCCGTCGGACTTCACCAGAATGCAGGGAGGAACCTCCTTCTTGTCGGTTTCCTCGGCCACGGGCATCACCAGTGCGCCCTCGCTGAGCACCGCCAGACCCTTGGACTTGATGTCCTCGATCATGGCAGGAATGTAAGGATCGGCATCGCTTTCGCCCAGCCAGCTTTCAAAGTGGACATCCAGATTGTCGTAAATCTTGGTCATGTCCGCAACGCTCAGCTTCATGATGTGCTGCCAGATGGCCCGGTAGCCCCGGCGACCCTGCTGCAGCTCAAAGGTGGCGTTGTGAGCCTTCTCAGCGAAGGCTTCGTTGTCCTTCTTCTTGGCGGAGGCAGCAGGATAGATCTCCTCCAGCTCCGAGATAGTGAAGGGAGCCTCCTCGGGGTACTCGCCGGTATAGTCAGGGTCAAAGTAGCACAGATCCGGCTGACGTTCCTCCAGCTCGGAGATGATCAGACCCATCTGCAGACCCCAGTCGCCCAGGTGAATGTCGCCGATGGCGTTGTAGCCCATGAACTTGTACAGCCGCTTCAGGCTCTCGCCAATGATGGCAGAGCGCAGGTGACCGATGTGCAGGGGCTTTGCCACGTTGGGGCCGCCGTAGTCCACCACGATGGTCTTGCCGGCGCCGATCTTCTCCACGCCGAAGTCCTCGGCGGTGCGCATTTCCTCCAGATAGGTCTGCAGGAAGGCGTCGCTGAGCTTCAGGTTGATGAAACCGGGCATGACAGCCTCAACCAGAGAGTAATCCGCCTCGTCCAGCTTGGCTACCACTGCATTGGCGATGGCAATGGGGGCGCACTTGTACTGCTTGGCGGCGGCCAGTGCGCCGTTGCACTGATATTCGCACAGGTCAGGCCGGTTGGAAACCGTCACCCGACCGAAAGATGCATCATAACCGGCATCTTCAAATGCCTTCTGCATCTTGGCGGTGATAATGTCTAAGATTTTTTTCATAGTTCGTACTCCTGAAAATGTATGTCATCCTGAGCGGAGCGAAGCGGAGTCGAAGGATCTACCATCTTTCGTTACTCCCAAGCCTCCGATAAATCGCTCCAGCTTGGATTTGCTTTGGCAATTAACCAATTCTTTTTCGCTCTTGTCCAGCCTTTCAGCTGTTTTTCTCTTTCAATTGCACTGCGAACATCATTGGTTTGCTCAAAATACACCAATTTGTGAACGTTGTACTTTTTCGTAAATCCGTCTGCCAGTCCATTGCGATGCTCATAAAGTCGGCGAGGAAGATTACTCGTTACACCGATATATAACACAGAATCACACCAATTTGATAGGATATATACATAATACATAGCATTTCTCCTATACTTTGTGCGTAGATCCTTCGACTCGCTTCGCTCGCTCAGGATGACAAAATCTTACTGCTGCTTATTCTCTGCCATCCAGGCCAGGTAATCATCGTAGGTGCCGTAGCGGTCGACGATGGTGCCGTCGGGCTGGAAGGCGATAACACGGTTACAGGTAGAAGTCAGCATTTCGTGGTCGTGAGAAGCCAGCAGCACAACGCCGGTGAAGGCCTCCAGACCCTTGTTTACAGCCTGAATGGACTCCATGTCCAGGTGGTTGGTGGGCTGGTCGAGAAGTACCACGTTAGCGCCACTGAGCATCATCTTACTGAGCATGCAACGCACCTTTTCGCCACCGGAGAGGACTTCGACGCTCTTGAACACGTCATCGTTACCGAAGAGCATACGACCCAGGAAGCCACGGAGGTACACATCGTCCTTCTTGGCGGAGTACTGACGCAGCCAGTCCACCAGCTCCATCTTGTTGCCCTCGAAATACTCGGTGTTGTCCTTGGGCAGGTAGCTGCGGATGGTGGAAATACCCCACTTGATGCTACCCTCGTCCGGCTCCAGCTCGCCCATGAGGATCTGGAACAGAGCGGTCTGTGCCTTCTCGTTCTCACCCACGAAGGCGATCTTGTCGTTGCGGCCCACGGAGAAGTAAACCTTATCCAGCAGCTTCTCGCCGTCCACCGTGACGGAAACATCCTTAACCGTCAGGATATCCTTGCCCAGCTCACGCTCAGGCATGAAGCCCACGAAGGGATAGCGGCGGGTGGAGCAAGGCATTTCCTCAACAGTCAGCTTATCCAACAGCTTCCGGCGGGCGGTAGCCTGCTTAGCCTTGGACTTGTTGGCGGAGAAGCGCTGAATGAACAGCTGCAGTTCTTCGATCTTCTCCTGATTCTTCTTGTTCTTGTTGCGGATCATGGCCTGAACCATCTGGGAGGACTCATACCAGAAGTCGTAGTTACCCACATACATTTTGATCTTGCCGTAGTCAATATCCACGGTGTGGGTGCAGACGGTATTCAGGAAGTGACGGTCGTGGCTGACGGCGATGACCATGCCGGGGAAGTCCAGCAGGAAGTCCTCCAGCCAGTTGATGGCTTCAATATCCAGGTTGTTGGTAGGCTCGTCCAGCATGATGATATCGGGGTTGCCGAACAATGCCTGAGCCAGCAGAACCTTCACCTTCAGACGGGGATCGGTGGAGCCCATCATATCGTAGTGCAGGTCGGTGCCGATGCCCAGACCCTGCAGCAGACGGGATGCGTCGGACTCAGCCTCCCAGCCACCCAGCTCAGCAAATTCTGCTTCCAGGTCAGCGGCGCGCAGACCATCCTCGTCGGAGAAATCCTCTTTTTCGTAGATGGCGTCCTTTTCCTTCATCACATCGTACAGATGCTGGTTGCCCATGATAACGGTATCCATGACGGTAAAATCGTCATAGGCATTCTGGTTCTGCTTCAGCACAGAAACACGCTTGTCGGGGTCGATGGAAATATTGCCGGCAGTGGACTCCAGCTCACCGGTGAGCAGACGCAGGAAGGTGGACTTACCGGCACCGTTGGCACCGATGATGCCGTAGCAGTTGCCGGGAAGGAACTGCAGATCCACGTGCTGGAACAGCCACTGGCCGCCGAATTGCATACCAAGATTGCTAACAGTAATCATTTCAAAACTCCTTATTTCGCTGTGCGCATAATCATACATTGTAATAATAACACATATTTCAAAATAATCAATGGTTTTGGTAAATTATTGTTCCGGTATGTAGCGAGCATAAGACCTTCCCCCCCGGGGGGGAGGTGCCGAGCGACAGCGAGGCCGAAGAGGATTTTGGGGTTACAGTTGACAAATAAAGGTATATAATAGAAGCAAGCCTTGGGTATGAACTGCCCCAGTTTGTACGGACAGTACAAACTGGGGCAGTTCAGTTAGCCGGGGCTTTCGTTTATACGGTTTCAGGATTTTTTGCCTTTTGGGGCAGGAACAAGGTCAGGGCGATGGCTACGATGAGCATCAGGGTGACGACCAAGCCGCCCTCCAGACCAAAATTTCCTCCGTGGAACAGTGCGTTTTCTCCAATGGGGTTCATAACCGCCACGGTAGGCAGTTGGGTCATACCGCTGACCCGGATACCCACAAGATTTCCCTGGGCAAAGTTCCATGCACTATGGATGGCGCAGGCACCCAAAAGATCATCGGTACGCAGTATGTACACTGCCATGAATACACCGAACAGAGTCAAATTCAGCATTGCAAGGAGGCTGATACCGGAGTTGCCCAGATGCAGCAAGGCAAATGCCACGGAGCTGATACCAACGGCGATGGCTGTATGGCAGCGGTTACTGAGAGAAACCATGAAATAGCCACGGAGAAGAACCTCTTCCGACATGCCCTGGATCAAGAATCCCACAAAGAATGCCATTATATAGAATACAGGAATCTTCTTTGCAAAGGCAAAATCCAGATCGCCCATCAGCCACAGAATCAGTGCGCAAAGCAGCAGCATGACAGTGCCGATGGCATAGCCCTTCAGATAGCGCAGCAGCCAGCCCTGCTTCCGAAAGCCCATAGAGGCCCAGGAACGCCGCTCGATCTTGCGGCAATAAAGGATACAGCACAGCGTGGTGGCAGCGGTGGTAAACAGAGAAATCAGCATGATCCACGGCTTTTCCATCACAGCCATAGTGGCAGAAAGAGAATCGGAGATGGAGGTTTCCACATCACCGGAGGTGATGGCGGCGAGAAGCGCTTCGTCGGTGAAAATACCGATCATCATAGGAATGGTGATGAATACGGAGGCAATGGCACTGCCTACCATATACACCGCCAGAAACAGAAGGATCTGAATAATCAGCTTCGGCTGGAAACGGGCTTCACGGGCTTGTTCCAGCATGTAGGTGTTTTTGAAGGAAATCATAGTTTTCCCCTTTCCTAAATTTGGATACGGATTCATATTATCACACTAAGCCTCTGAATGCAATAGAAAACCCACTGTGGATATAATAACCGCCTTGCAGGAGAAAATGAGTTCTACATGCGATAAAGGAGCACTTGTTGTGTCGTGGGATGCATGGTATAATGCCGAAAAAGCATGGAGGGGGATACCCGAGGAAAACAGCAAAAAACATAGCGATTTTTCTGCTGGCGGTGATGCTTATGGGCTGCCTTGCAGGCTGTAAGACTACCGTACCGGAAGTGACGGAGCCTGTTATCCACACGACAGAGCCGACAACGGTTACAACAAAGCCCGCGACCCGGCCTGGCACGCAGGTTTTGACGAAGAGGAATATGACCCGAGCCGCATAACCATGCACTTGACCCCCTATAAGGGAAAATTGATCCCATCGGTTATTTCCTGGTCAGGCTGATTATTCTTGGTCGATTTTGAAAGCACCCCATTCTCTCTTGTGAGAGGATGGGGTGCTTTGATAGACTGAATCGGATGCGTTTTTACGCATCCGATTCCAATAAATTGATTTCGTCTTCCGTCAAAAGACGGTTTTTTCCCCTGGGAAGGTCGCCCAGAGTCAGGACCCCCTCCTGCCGTCGCTCCAAATATTCCACATGCATCCCCCGGGATGCCATCATCCGGCGCACCTGATGATATTTTCCCTCGCAGACGGTGATCATGCTCTCCCCTGCTCCCAGCGGCTCCAGCTTTGCCGGCAGGCAACCCGTCCCATCCCGGAGGGTCAGGCCTGATGCAAATGCCGCCACATCCTCAGCGGTGGCGCTACCCTCATGCTTGGCGTAATATACTTTCGGCACTTCCTTTTTGGGGCTGATGAGCCGGTGCAAAAGATCTCCGTCATTGGTAAACAGCAAAAGTCCTTCCGTGGCCTTGTCCAGCCGTCCCACGGGCTTTACATCCTGCTTGCGCAGTTCTTCCGGCAGAAGCTCCATGACCGTGCGCTCGGTGGCATCCTCCGTGGCGGTGACGAAGCCGGCAGGCTTATTGAGCATGGCCACAATCCGCTGTTTTCCGCCCAAAACCGCTCCATCCAGGCAAACACACTGTTTATCCGGATCAATTTTCAGGCTGTTATCCCGAATCACGGTGCCATCCACCGTCACCCGACCAGCCTTCAAAATCAGCTTCACCTGCGAACGTGTACCCACGCCGCTGTCGCATAAGAATTTGTCCAGTCGTTCCATACTTCCTCCGTTCTATCCCATCCCCTTCCTTCATAGGCTGTACAGCAAGAAAAGAACTGGAGGGATCATCATGTTGGTAATGACCGCAAAGGTCGATAAGAAAAAAATCGCAATCGTGCTGGCAGGGATCACTGCCCTTGTGATCGGACTGATCCTGCTGTTTGGCGGGCGGGATTCTGCACCGGCATCCACCGGTGTCACGGCGGTGGCCAATAACGACGACCGGGTGCAGTTTTTGGCGGGCTTTGGCTGGGATGTGACCACCTCCCCGGCGGAGTCCAGTCAGGTGCGGATCCCGGCGGAAAGCAGTGAAGTCTTTGACCGGTACAATTCCCTGCAAAAGAGCCAAGGCTACGACCTGACCGCCCATGCCGGGGAAACGGTGATGCGCTACGTCTACAAAATCAACAACTACCCCGGCGCCACAGAGCCGGTATATGCCACCCTCCTGATCCGGAAAAATCAGGTCATCGGCGGCGACATCACCGACACCTCTCCAAAAGGTGCCATGCGAGGCTTCAAAATGCCCACCACCTGATTTTATCACAGGATTTCCCACTTGACAACACCCGGTTAACCATGCTATGTTGTAGAAAAGTCCATAAGATCTTCAGGGCGGGGTAAAATTCCCCACCGGCGGTGACAGTCCGCGAGCGCCTCGGCGCCGAATCGGTGCAATTCCGATACCGACAGTACAGTCTGGATGAAAGAAGATGACCTTTACGATATTTTTGCGCCCTGAGTCTATTCTCAGGGCGTATTTTTGTTGAAATCAGGTGATAATATGAAGAAATTCCCGGTTAAAAAGCTGGTACTTCTTGCGGTATTTGCTGCGCTGGCGTATGTGATCGTATTTTTCGTCCGCATACCGGCGGTGGCCTTTTTGAAATATGAACCCAAGGACGTGGTCATCACCATCGCCGGCTTTATTTTCGGTCCCTTTGCTTCGGTGATCATCTCTGCCCTTGTGGCACTGCTGGAAATGGTCACCATCAGTGAAACCGGCCCCATCGGTGCGCTGATGAATCTGCTGTCCTCCTGCGCATTTGCCTGCCCTGCTGCGATTTTTTACAAATACCGCCGCACGCTTCTGGGTGCTGTTGGCGGTCTGCTGGCAGGCACCGTAACCATGGTAGCGGTGATGCTGCTGTGGAACTGGCTGATCACGCCGCTGTATATGGGCGTTCCCCGGGAAGCAGTGGAAGCCATGCTTCTGCCTACCTTCCTGCCCTTTAATTTGATCAAAGCAGGGCTCAATTCTGCGTTAACCCTGTGCCTATACAAGCCTTTGGTTACCGCATTGCGGAAAACCCGGATGCTGGACACCCCCGCGCCTGCGGAAAAGAGCAGCAAATTCGGCATCTATCTTCTGGGCGGTATTCTGCTGATCACCGGCATTCTACTTTTTTTGGTGTTGCAAGGCAAAATTTAATCATACCTACACACGTTTTCATGACGGCAAAATTGTGCCCGGAGCCGAAGCTCCGGGCACGTTTTTTTACTTGTCGTCAATACTGATCTGACCATTTAAGCGGTTTGTATACAAGTCATTGAAATAGCCCGTGTACTCCACATAATAATTGCTGTCCGGGAACAGATACCGGTGCAGATCAATGAGATAATCGTCGGTCATGCTGGCGATGTAGTCCACGATGATCTGGTTGGGCTCGGTCTTTTCGTAGTCCTCATACCGGGTGTACCGGGAATTGTTCACAAAATCGATATGGTGACGGAAAATGGGCGAATCCTTCTTATCCTGCAGGAAGTCCTCCAGCAGCTGCTCGTAGATCTCCTGCATCATAGGCTCAACCACCCGCTGCAGGATCACACGTCCCGGCTCGTTGGCGTAGATCACGGCGTAGTTTTCCTTCTTGTAGGACTGCACCGCCTGGAAATGCTCCTCATCCAGCTTGATGTAGGGCTGGCCATAGCTGTTCTCAATGACGTTAACCACCAGATTGTTGATGATCTCGGAATTGATGGAACCGATGGGGGATGCATTAAAATCGCTGTCCTCCAGCATCTGAATGCTGGTAGCATCCTGCCGATCCTTACCCAGATAGGCGATAATGTCGGAAATGCGCACCACGTTGCCTTCCAGAGTAGAGGGCTGCAACTTATTGGAGTAGCCCTTGATGGTATAGCATTTTTCCAGTTCTGCCTCGAATTCCTCGAAGCTGTTCATGGGCACGGGCCAGTATTCCGCCAACTCGATCTCACCATTGTGACCGGCGATACCGGACAAGGTCTGGAGCGTCAGGTTCAGGGGAAAGATCTTGCTCAGCACCCGGGCGGAATGGATGTTGTGGGTGAAGTAACGACCGGTGTGCTTGTTGTACAGGCTATTCAGGAACACCTCACCGCAATGGGCGAAGGGGGTATGACCGATGTCGTGACCCAAAGCGATGGCCTCAATGAGATCCAGATTCAGGTTCAATGCGCGGCCAATGGTACGAGCGATCCGGGACACCAACTGCACATGCAGGCTCCGCCGGGTAATATCGTCATTTTTTACCAGAGAAAACACCTGGGTCTTGTCGGTGTAGCGGTTGTAGTAAGGGCTGTACAGGATCCGGTCAATATCTCTGGCGAAGGCAGGACGCCATACCGGATCCGGGGTCAAAGTATCATAGCGGCGAATTGCCATTTTGTCGTGGAAAGAGCGATCGAAGAAAGAGCCGGTGGCCTTTTCCCGTTCCATATGCTCAGACAATGCAGCCGAAAGTTGTTCTTTTGCCATGGTATAGTCCTCCTTTTTATTGCATTATAACATATCTTACAAAAAAAGCAAGAAAAACCTTTTGGTATTCGTGAATTTTGTGTGAAATTTACTTCTGTGACTATAATTTTACAAAAAAACCTGCGTGCCAGACGACACGCAGGTTTTCGATTATTCCATTACGGTTCCATCGGGGTGCAGCAGGGGGAGTTTTTCCAGATAGATCAGATCCTCCCGATCCTGAGCATCGCCCTCGGCAAGAATTGCCATACGACCGCAGATGATACCGCCGGCCTTTTCCACCAATGCTTCCAGTGCAGCGAGGCTCTCGCCGGTGGAAATCACATCGTCCACCAGAAGAATCCGCTTACCCTTCATCAGTTCAGCATCAGCGCCATCCAGATACAGCTTCTGCTCCTTGGCGGTGGTGATGGAGTGGACGGAAACCTCCAGAATATCCCGCATATACAGCTTGGGTCCCTTACGAGCCAGGATGTACTTCTTGTCACCAGCCTGACGGGCCATTTCGTGAGCCAGGGGAATACCCTTCGCCTCGGCGGTGATGATATAGTCATACTCAGGTGCCCGTGCCAGAAGATCCCGGGCGCAGGCAACGGTCAGCTCCTGATCGCCGAAAATTACAAAACCGGCGATGGACAAATTCTCATTTACGGGGCAAACCGGCAGCTGACGCTCAAGACCGGCAACTTTCATGGTATAGAACATGGAAAATGCTCCTTTATTTTCAAATATAGTCTTATTATACTCCAAGTGGGAGAAAAGTCAAGAATTCAGTCGACAGTGGGCTTGGGGCGAATGTCACCGGCGGCGGTAAGAGCCATTTTGGTAAGCATAGGACCGACCAGCTCGTAAATCAGCACAGAGAACAGCACGATGTTCCGGGTGATGGCACCATCGGCACCGAATTCCGCCGCAACGATCACGGACATACCCAACGCAACGCCAGCCTGAGGCAACAGCGTGACGCCCAGATACTTGCAAATGCTGGGCTCGCAGCGCATCAGCTTAGCACTGGCAGAGGCACCTGCAATCTTGCCGGCGCTGCGGGCAAGGATATATACAACGCCAATGCCCACCACTGCCAGATCCGCAAACACCGTCAGATCCAGTTCCGCACCGGAAATGACAAAGAACAGTACATAGATAGGAGCAGTCCAGCGCTCAGTCTTATGCATGATCTCCTCAGAGAAGTCGCACAGATTGCAGAAAATAGTGCCGCACATCATGCAGACCAGCAAGGAAGAGAAGCCGATGTGAAGCTCGCCAAAGGAAAACTTCAGCTTGGAAAGTCCGGCACAGAGAATCACAAAGGTGATCGCAAGAGAAAGACGCTTGGAATTGGAATTGAAATACTTCTCCACAAGGCTGAACACCCAGCCCAATGCGGCACCCATAGCCAGAGAAGCCACGATCTCAACAACTGGGTTGACCAGCAGAGAGATCACACTCAGATCACCGCCGCTGACTGCGTGGGCGATGCCCTTGGACACGGCGAATACGATCAGGCCAACTGCATCATCCAATGCGACGACGGGCAGAAGAATGTCCGTAAGAGGGCCTTTTGCTTTGTACTGGTTAATGACCATCAAAGTCGCCGCAGGGGCAGTAGCCGTGGCGATGGCACCCAGAATGATGCAGGTGGAAATGGGCAGCTTGTCGCCCAGCAGGAAGTGCAGACCAATCAGGGCGGCATCCACCAAAACGGTAGCGGCCAAGGCCTGAATGATGGCAATAACGGTCGCTTGCTTGCCGGTCTTGCGCAGAGCGCTGATCCGGAACTCACTACCGATGGAGAAGGCGATGAAGCCCAGGGCCACATCACACAAAAGCCCCATGGATTCAACAAAATGGAAAGAATGGAAACCCAATCCGGGAATTCCCAAACGTCCCAAAACCAACGGGCCAACCAAAACACCCGCCACCAGATAGCTGGTCACATCCGGCAATTTCAGCCGGGAGGCAAGTCGGGACAAAAACAGACCGGCATACATGGCGATACCAATAGCCAGTAAAGATTCCATGAAAAATGCGCCTCTTTCCTTTTAAAAACAATCAGCAATATTATACCGCTTTTTTCTCTGGATGCAAGGTCTTTTTTGCACAAAAAATGCAGAATTTATTGGCGTTTCGTTGGCGAAAAAGAAAACGCACCGATATGATAAACACATCGGTGCGTTTCCGCAAAAGGGGTTGGAAAGAAGAGAGGTAAAAAAGAGAACATAACGGAGGTGAAAGGCAGCGGCTCACGGCTTCCGCAACCTTTCTGTTTATATGATAAAATGGGGTTTTGAACGGTTGGTGACGACTTTGAAAACAAAATTC
This sequence comes from Faecousia sp., assembly GCA_045654265.1. Lineage (GTDB taxonomy): Bacteria > Bacillota > Clostridia > Oscillospirales > Oscillospiraceae > Faecousia. The sequence continues at coordinate 5,563 of JAZONA010000102.1, read as the reverse complement.
GACTAAATTATGAACTTTTCCGTAAGTGCTTGCTATTTTGGCAAGCTGTGGTATAATATCCCGGTCGATTATTTATAAAGGAGAAAATTATGGAGTTTTTGAACAATATCGGGAATTGGTTTATCGGCGTTGGAAATTCCATTTTGGATAAGATCGTGCCTTTCTGCCTCATTGTGGGCATTGGCATTCTGGTGATCCAGCTGGTACTGAAGCTGGTGAGCAACGCTCTGGATCGTTCCAAGCTGGAAAAGGCCGCCCACACCCTGATCAAGTCCCTGCTGCGCATCGCGTTGTACCTGGTCCTGGCGTTGGTTGCCGCGGACAAGCTGGGCATCAATGTAAGCAGTATTATCGCGCTGGCCAGTGTGCTGACTCTGGCAATCTCTCTGGCTGTGCAGAATGCGCTGACGAATGTGATCGGCGGCTTTACTCTGCTGTGGACAAAGCCCTTCAAGTCCGGTGAATTTGTGCAGATCGCTGGCGAAAGCGGCACTGTCGTGGAGATTGGCATGACCTACACCAAGCTGCGCACCGGCGACAATAAGCTGATTTACATCCCCAACAGCTCTGTCGTGGCCACGGACATCGTGAACTTCTCCGTATCCGGCACACGCCGTGTGGAAGTGGTCATTTCTGCTTCTTACGATGCTCCTACCGAGCAGGTGATTAAAGCACTGAAGGAAGCTGCCGAGCATCCCGCAGTCCTGGCCGAGCCCGGTGTCTTTGCAGGTATCAGCACCTACGGCGACAGCGCCATTACCTATGTGCTGCGCGCTTGGTGTAATAGCGACGATTACTGGGATCTGTATTTCGCCATGAACAGCAAGGTCAGAGAGACCTTCGCCAAGAATGGTGTGGAGATGACCTATCCCCACATCAATGTCCACCTGGATAAGTAAGCTACAAGAGTCTGCCCAGGCAGACTCTTTTGGCTAGTTGCCATATTTATTCGCTAACATTCGGGGGTAGCTTATGCCAAACATCATCGAAATCACCGATTTTTCCGCACCGGAGCTGGACGTTTACGCCCGGCTTACCGAGGCGCAACTTCTCAACCGCTTTGAGCCCGCCAAGGGCATGTTCATTGCCGAGAGTCCCAAGGTCATCCACCGGGCATTGGATGCCGGCTGTCAGCCGGTTTCCCTGCTGATGGAGCGCAAGGATATTGACGGCTCTGCTGAGGATGTCATCGCCCGATGCGGCGATATTCCCGTATTCACCGCCGATCGGGATGTATTATGTCAACTGACCGGCTATCACCTGACCCGGGGCGTGCTGTGCGCCATGCTGCGCCCCAAGCTGCCGGAGCCGGAGGAGATCCTCAAAAATGCCCGACGAGTGGCCATTTTGGAAAATGTGATGAACCCCACCAACGTAGGCGCCATTTTCCGCTCCGCTGCAGCACTGGGCATGGATGCAGTGCTGTTGACTCCCGGCTGCTCGGATCCGCTGTACCGGCGCAGTGCAAGAGTGAGCATGGGCACTGTGTTCCAGATCCCTTGGACATTTTTGGGCAGCGAGATTTCCCATTGGCCTCATCCGGGCATGGAGCGTCTGAACGCCATGGGCTTCAAAACCGCCGCCATGGCTCTCAGCGACGATTCTGTGTCCATCGACGATCCTTGTCTGGCCGCTGAGGACAAGCTTGCCATCATTCTGGGCAGTGAGGGCGACGGCCTCACCGACAGCACCATCGCCCAATGCGACTATACCGTGAAGATTCCCATGTACCACGGGGTGGACTCCCTGAACGTAGCCGCAGCCAGCGCCGTGGCCTTCTGGGAGCTGCGAGCGAAATAATTCTACGACAAAAAAGTGTTGAAATTTCCAAATGGGTCTGCTATAATACCCACAACACTTCCGCAGGGTTCGTATATCGGTAATACAACGGCTTCCCAAGCCGTGAAGGCGGGTTCGATTCCCGTACCCTGCTCCATAAAAAGCACGCTTCGGCGTGCTTTTTTCTTTGCCCAGATAGTGTCATTGCGAGACAGCAAAAAACATTACAGTGGAACTTTGCCTTGACAAATGCGAGTATCTGTGTATAATTGTATACATCGAAACAACAGAGCAAAAATACCTCGAAAGGAGATCAAACCATGCTCGATATTTCTCCGAAGACAAATCTGCTTGAGCAGAAGAACTACAAATACTCCCTGCAGGACGTGGCTGAGCCCAATCTGCACCGGGATATTTATTCCTACGGCACCATTCCCAAGGTGTCTTTCAACCATCGGCGCGTTCCTATGAACATGCCCGAGGAAATCTGGATCACCGACACCTCCCTCCGGGACGGTCAGCAGTCCGTGGAGCCCTACACCGTTGATCAGATCGTCAACATCTACAAGCTGCTCAACAAGCTGGGCGGCCCCTACGGCATCATCCGCCAGACCGAGTTCTTCATCTACAGCAAGAAGGACCGTGAGGCCATTGAAAAGTGTATGTCCCTGGACATGAAGTTCCCCGAGATCACCAGCTGGATCCGTGCCAGCAAGGAGGACTTCAAGCTGGTTAAGGATCTGGGCATCAAGGAGACCGGCATTCTGGTCAGCTGCTCCGACTACCACATCTTCAAGAAGATGAAGATGAGCCGTAGCCAGTGCCTGGACTTCTATCTGGGTACAGTCAAGGACGCATTCAATGCCGGCGTTATCCCCCGTTGCCACCTGGAGGACATCACCCGTGCCGACTTCTACGGCTTCGTGGTGCCCTTTGTCAACGAGCTGCAGAAGCTGAGCCGTGAGGCCGGCATCCCCGTGAAGATCCGTGCCTGCGCCACCATGGGCTACGGCGTTCCCTACACCGAGGCCGCTATGCCCCGGTCCGTTTCCGGCATTATCTATGGCCTGCAGCACTACTCCGACGTTCCCAGCGAGTGCCTGGAGTGGCACGGTCACAATGACTTCTACAAGGCTGTGGCTAACGCTTCCACCGCTTGGCTGTATGGTGCCTGCGCCGTCAACTGCTCCTTGCTGGGCATCGGCGAGCGCACCGGCAACGTGCCTTTGGAGGCTATGGTCTTTGAGTACGCCTCTCTGCGTGGTTCTCTGGATGGCATGGACACCACCGTCATCACCGAGATTGCCGACTTCTTCAAGAAGGATATCGGCTACGAGATCCCGCCCATGACCCCCTATGTGGGCTCCGCCTTCAACGTCACCCGTGCCGGTATCCATGCCGACGGCCTGATGAAGGACGAGGAGATCTACACCATCTTCGACACCAAGAAGATTCTGAACAAGCCCGCCACCGTGCAGATCAGCAAGACCTCCGGTCTGGCCGGCATCGCCTACTGGATCAACCAGACCTACAACCTGCCTGAGGATCAGAAGCTGGATAAGCGGGATCCGCTGGTAGTCGCCCTGAAGGACTGGGTGGATCTGCAGTACGAAAACGAGCGTCAGACCGCCATGACCGATAAGGAAATGGACGAGAAGCTGCAGGAGCTGGCCCCCGGCCGCTTCGGTAATTTGTAAGGAGGGGCAACTATGAAAGCATTTAAGAGCACTTCCCTGTCCGATCAGGTTTTTGATAAGCTGGAAAACGACATCATCCACGGCGTATACGCCAAGGGTGAGATCCTCACCGAGCTGAAGCTGGTAGAGCAGCTGGGCGTCAGCCGTACCCCCATCCGTGACGCTCTGCGCCGTCTGGAGCAGGAGCGGCTCATTGCCGACACCGGCAAGGGCTCCGTGGTTCTGGGCATCACCGACGAGGATCTGCGGGATATTATGAATATTCGTGAGCGGATCGAGGGTCTGTGTGCCTACTACGCCGCCAAGAACATTACCGCCGAGGGCATCAAAGAGTTGGCCCACATCACCGATCTGCAGGATTTCTACTTCAATAAGGGCGACACCGACCGTCTGCGTCAGGTGGACGATGAGTTCCACGATGCCATCTGCCGGCTGAGCCAGCGGCACGTGATCAGCGACACCCTGACTCCCCTGCACCGCAAGACCCGTCGCTATCGCCGGATCGCCATGGAGGATCGGGATCGCACTACCCGGACCCTGAAGGAGCATTACGAGATTTTCCAGGCCATCGCCGCCGGCGATGCTGACCTTGCCAAATCCCTGATGAAGCAGCACATCATCAACGCAAAATTACACATGATCAAGGGAGAGTAAGAAAAATGGGCATGACCATTGCACAAAAAATTATCAAGGCTCATCTGGTTTCCGGGGACATGACCCCCGGTAGCGAGGTGGCTCTGCGTATCGACCAGACGCTGACTCAGGATGCCACCGGCACCATGGCGTATCTGGAATTTGAAACCATGGGCATCCCCCGGGTAAAGACCGAGCTGTCCATCGCCTACGTTGACCACAACACCCTGCAGTGCGGCTTCGAAAATGCCGACGACCATCGCTACTTGCAGACCGTCGCAGCCAAGCACGGTGTGTATTTCTCCCGTCCCGGCAACGGCATCTGCCATCAGGTGCACCTGGAGCGGTTCGGCAAGCCCGGCAAGACCCTGATTGGCTCCGACAGCCACACCCCCACCGGCGGTGGCATCGGCATGCTGGCCTTCGGTGCCGGCGGTATGGACGTGGCCGTTGCCATGGGCGGCGGTGCTTACTACATCACCATGCCTAAGATGTTCAAGGTCAACCTCACCGGCAAGCTGCGCCCCTACGTCACCGCTAAGGACGTTTCCCTGAAGCTGCTGGAGATCCTCTCCGTCAAGGGCGGCGTGGGTGCCATCGTAGAGTGGGGTGGCGAAGGTGTTGCCACTCTGTCCGTGCCTGAGCGTGCCACCATCACCAACATGGGCACCGAGCTGGGCGCTACCACCTCTATCTTCCCCTCTGACGAAACCACCCGTGCCTTCCTGAAGGCTCAGGGTCGTGAGCAGGATTACACCCCCCTGGCCAGCGATGCAGATGCACAGTATGATCGCATCATCGACATCGATCTGTCCACTCTGGAGCCCATGATTGCTTGCCCCCACAGCCCCGACAACGTGGTTGAGGTCAACACCCTGTCTGCCGTGAAGGTGGATCAGGTGTGCATCGGCTCCTGCACCAACTCTTCTCTGAGCGATATGCTGAAGGTCGCGGCAATGCTGAAGGGCAAGACCATCGATCCTTCCGTTTCTCTGTCCATCTCCCCCGGTTCTCGTCAGGTGCTGAGCATGCTGGCCGACTGCGGCGCACTGGCTGACATTCTGGCCAGCGGTGCCCGTGTGCTGGAATGCGCTTGCGGTCCCTGCATCGGCATGGGCTTCTCCCCCAGCTCCGGCGGCGTGAGCCTGCGTACCTTCAACCGTAACTTCCTGGGCCGCAGCGGCACCAAGGACGGTCAGGTCTACCTGGTTTCCCCCGAAACCGCCGTGGCATCTGCCCTCACCGGCTACATCACCGATCCCACCACTACCGTGGGCGAGCTGAATGTAACCATGCCTGAAACCTTCAAGATCGACGACTCCGCCGTTCTCGCTCCTCTGAGCGTGGAGGATGCCGCCAATGCTGAGGTTCTCCGTGGCCCCAACATCAAGGAATTCCCCAAGAGCAAGGCATTTTCCGACACTCTGGATGCCAAGCTGGTGCTCAAAGTCGGC
>JAZONA010000101.1:0-8957 GCA_045654265.1 Faecousia sp. | reverse complement strand
GGTGCCACCATCAGCGGCATTGCAGCTAAGGAGATCGACAGCGCACTGTACGCCTGCGGCGTTTACACCGCAGCCGATGGCAATACTTATTGCACAGGCGTACTGCCTTACAGCTTAGGTCAGTACTGCGGTAACCAGGCCGGTAAGGATGGCAATACCGCTTCCCTTGCCAGCGCAATTGCGGTTTATGGTTATTATGCCGCCGCATATTTTAGCATCATGTAATTTAAAGAAGGATCTTAGCGACCAACTTCATTAAGTTGACGGCATTGGTTTCTTCAACGAAAACGTGCATCCGGAAACGGATGCACGTTTTCTGATTTCCCACCATTATGAAGTATTACTTCATAATAGCCACAAAAAAAGGATCCCACATGACTGTGAGATCCATTTTTCTTTAACGAAATGACATTGACCGGAGCAGTGATTATGATCAATAGCAAGTCTCATTTGAACATTTTTTTGTTTCTTACCGCTTTGATCTCTCGCTGTAATCTCTTGCGCTTGCCGGGTTTTAACGCCCGAACTCCTCTGTGCAACCAGCAGAATGGATATAAGATTTTATGTTTCTCCAAAATGGGATACCGAACATACATCACTTGTTTATTACCGCAAAATCGTTCAAATAAGTATTTTATGCCATTTCTTTTGGAATCCTGCAAGCGATTTTGTAATTCATTTAGCCGATTTCCATGTAATCCGGAGCACCAAATATATTGAGCCATTTCATTTTTAACGCTTATTCCTGATCCAAACCAGTCATTTGCCAATACTAGCAGCTCTGACGTTAATTCAGCCGCATTTACCCTTTTCAAAACAGCTTGCACATAATCACGATCTACACATTCTCCATACGCCTGATTTAGTAGATACAAGTCCAGCACACGTCTGATTCCACACCCGCCATATAGATAATGCTTTATAATATGAAGAATATTGTATAAATAAAGCGTATCAATAGGACGTTCAGTTGAAAAAGCATCCCCCAACACACTCGAATATATTGTGTTATCCGGAAAAAAACCGACGTGTAATTCTACATTAATATTTGGCATGCGAAATCCAACGATCTCTATGTCCCGCACGTTCTTACATACATAGCCTAAGCTACCCAAAATGTCGCCCGCTCGCTCCAGATTTGATGGATCAACAATAAAATCGATATCTGACATGGTGCGCCAATCCGATTGCGGATAAAGAGGTTTAATCCTTGTGCCTTGCATCTCCAGCCATCGTATGTTGGCACTGGAAAAAGCATCTCTGATCTCCTCTGCCGCAAAGCTTTGGTTGAAATCCAACACCAACGCCTTATCCCGGCAGGCCTTCCATATATCGTACAGCTCCCCTGATGGCGGAGCTTTCAACCGTTCTACGCTGTGAAACGCAAGATTAGCCACATGGTGGTATACGCCGCATTCATAGACCCGCCGGAGATCCACTCCCTCCGGTACTTCATCCGGAAGAATGTCTTGGATGGCGCAGCGAATCAGGTGTAGCAAATATTCCCATTCACGTTCCATAGGATTCCTCATTCATCCAGTAGACCATTGTCCTGAAGCTGTGACAAAAAGGCCAAAACAGCAGGTCTTGCAGTTTCTTCGGAAATATCGAATTGAACAGCAAAACGAGCCAACAATTCCTCCTGAGAAATGTCCCCGGCGCTGAGAAGCTGAAAAATCGTTTCACCGCTTGCGTTCAGCTTTATCATACCATTAAATTTTTGATTATCCTGACCAACAGCAACAGCCACTGGTTTACCGCCGACATTGCGGACTATAAATTTATATTTAAGCTTCATACTGTGCCTCCTAAAATGGTATCATGTGCAAGAATAGCAGCATCCGGCGAAATATTGCAGCGGATGATCCAAACACGGCAGGTAGCCAGCATGGCATCCAAAAGCTCCAAGGTACGCCCGGCTGCATCCGGATCATCGGGAATCAAAATCTGCTGAAAAATGTCGCCCAAAACTGCCTGAGGATCTGCAGAAATTACTGCATTTTCCTCACTTCGCTGAATCAAACAGAGATCGGTAAGCTGCACAGCGGTATTTGTGTGCATTTTCTCCTTACCAGCCCATGGGGTACCGTAAGCAAAGGGCTTACCCTCCCAAAAGCGCACGATCGGCTTATCGCCGTTGATAATCTGCACAGAATCGCCATATACTTGCTTCCAGAGCATTGTATGTGTGGTTTTGCCCACGCCGCTTCGTGCAAGAAAAGCCACGCCCCTATTTCCACAGCGGATCACCGATCCGTGAACCAGAATGGCATCCCGCATCGGAAGCTCAAAACACAACTTTCGATAAGCGCATATGCTTTCCAGATAACCGGCAGAATACTGATCCTCAGGCAGGAAATTTCGCTCCTGACGAAGCTCATCATCGTTTACTCCTACACAAATGTCTGTTCCCCGGTTTCCGGTATACAGGTATTCAACACACTGTTTTGTGAGAAAATCAAACCGATTATTCAGTTCAACTACAAAGTCCGCCAGCAAATATCGAGCCATTTTCTCACCTCTTGTGCATTTTCGATACCTATAATTTATCATAGCACCATTCAAATGACAAGTGAAAATTCCCCGACAGACAAATTATGATCGTTTTTTCGCAGAACTTTGCAATAACAATTGACTAATTGGAAATAATGTGATACTATTATCGTGATCAATTTTATGGAGGTATTCTACCATGGAACATATCATGACCATTGAGACCCGTAACCTGTGCGACAGCGCTAAGAACGGTGGCTGCGGCGAGTGCCAGACTTCCTGCCAGTCCGCCTGCAAGACCAGCTGTGGCATCGCCAACCAGGCTTGCGAGAACGAGAGCAAGTAATTGCAGCAAAAGATGCCGCCGTTTCGGCGGCATTTTTTATGGAGGATATACTTATGATTCATCAATATAAATTGGGTGACTACAACATTGTGCTGGATATTTGCTCCGGCGCGGTGCATGTGGTTGACGACATTGCGTACGACATTATCGGTCGCTATGAAACCGATAAAAAGGATGCCATTGTGGCAGATCTGGCTGAAAAGTACACACTCTCCCCTGCTGAAATCAGCGAATGCTACGATCAAGTCACCGGTCTGAAGGATGCAGGCAAGCTGTTTGTACCTGACACTTTTGAGCCGGTTGCCGGCAAGCTGAAGGAAAAGACCGCAGGCGTCGTGAAGGCATTGTGCCTGCATATCGCTCATACCTGCAATTTGAACTGTGCCTACTGCTTCGCCAGCCAAGGTAAATACAACGGCGACCGTGCCGTTATGAGCTTTGAAGTTGGCAAGCAGGCGCTGGATTTTCTCATCGCCAATTCTGGTAAGCGTCGGAATCTGGAGGTTGACTTCTTTGGTGGTGAACCCCTGATGAATTTCCAGGTGGTTAAGGATCTGGTTGCCTATGCTCGTAGCATCGAAAAGCAGCACAACAAGAATTTCCGTTTTACCCTCACCACCAACGGCATGCTCATCGATGACGACGTGATCGATTTCTGCAATAAAGAAATGAGCAATGTGGTGCTGAGCCTGGATGGTCGCAAGGAAATTCACGATGCATACCGGGTAGACTATGCCGGCAAGGGCAGCTGGGATCGGATCGTTCCCAAGTTCCAGAAGCTGGTGGAGGCTCGCGAAGGCAAGAATTACTATATGCGTGGCACTTTCACCCACGCAAACCCTGATTTCCTGAAGGATATTCAGCAAATGCTGGATCTGGGCTTCACAGAGCTGAGCATGGAGCCGGTAGTTTGCGCTCCCGGTGATCCTGCTGAGTTGACTGCCGAGGACATGGAGATCGTCAAGCAGCAGTACGAGGATCTTGCCAAGCTGATGCTGGAACGGCACGATCAGGGCAAGCCCTTCACCTTCTACCACTACATGATCGATCTTACCGGCGGTCCTTGTATTTACAAGCGGATTTCCGGCTGTGGCTCGGGCACTGAGTATATGGCTGTGACCCCTTGGGGCGATCTGTACCCCTGCCACCAATTCGTGGGCGACGACAAGTACCTGCTGGGCAACATCTGGGACGGTGTCACCAACACTGCCATTCAGCAGGAATTCGCCTGCTGCAATGTATACGCCCGTCAGGACTGCCAGGATTGCTGGGCGAAGCTCTACTGTTCCGGCGGCTGCGCTGCCAATGCATACCACGCCACCGGCTCGGTTATGGGCGTGTACAAGAGTGGCTGCGAGCTGTTCAAGAAGCGTATGGAGTGCGCCATTATGGTGGCTGTTGCCAGAATCATCAAGGGTAACCGCTGATGGATACCCCGATCTGCGATTTTGTTCAAAAATACAACAAAAGCGGCACAATTCGCATGCACATGCCCGGGCATAAGGGAATTTCCCTCCTGGGCGGTGAAGCCATAGACATCACGGAGATCAGCGGTGCGGACAGTTTATATGACGCCAGCGGCATTATTCGACAAAGCGAGGAAAATGCCGGGAAAATTTTCGGCTGCCACACCTTTTATTCCACCGAGGGCTCGTCTTTGGCCATTCGTGGGATGCTGTATCTTGCCATGGTTCATGCCAATGCACAGGGCAAAGAACCGATCATCGCCGCAGGACGCAATGCCCATAAGACATTTTTAACTGCGGCTGCTCTTCTGGATCTCAAAATACAATGGCTCTGTCCGGATACTTCTACTTATCTATCCTGCCCTATCACACCGGATGCACTGGAGAAATATCTGCAGACATCAGAATCTGCAGCGGTATATGTGACTTCCCCGGATTACCTAGGAAATATGCTGGATATTCGTGGCCTTGCAGAAGTATGTCATCGGCACAAAATCCCGCTGTTGGTGGACAACGCCCATGGTGCATACCTGAAATTCCTGCATCCATCCTTGCACCCCATGGATCTTGGAGCCGATATGTGCTGCGATTCTGCACATAAAACCCTGCCGGTTCTCACCGGCGGTGCTTACCTACATATCAGCAAAACTGCGCCGGATATTTTCACGAAAAATGCGAAGAAGGCCCTTAGCCTGTTTGCTTCAACCAGCCCCTCTTACCTGATTCTGCAATCCTTGGATTATGCGAATTCTGTCTTGGAGCATGACTTCCCTATTCGTTTACGATCACTTACCCGGAAAGTCAACGAGGTAAGGTGCAATTTAGAGAAATTCGGTTATGTTTTTATTGGAAATGAGCTGTTAAAGCTAACTTTTGATGCAAAAAAGTACGGTTGTACTGGAACAGAATTGGCAGAATATCTACGCAAATTCGGAATAGAATGTGAATTTTCAGACCCGGATTATTTGGTTTTGATGCTATCTCCCGGCAACAGCACGGATGATCTGTCACGACTGGAAAATGCATTATATGCGATCCCAAAACATTCTGAAATTTATGTCGAAAGCCCGAAATTCCGGAGGCCGGAAGCAATGATGTCCCCTCAGGAAGCGTGCTTCTCCCCTTCTGAAACGATTTCCATTGACGATGCGGAAGGCCGTATTTTAGCGACACCTTCTGTGGGTTGTCCACCGGCTGTACCAATTCTGGTCTGTGGCGAGCGAATCACAAAAGATGCCATTCATGCCTTCCGATATTACGGAATCACCCACTGCGATGTGGTAATTGCATGACAAAACCCTCCGACGCTTACGCATCGGAGGGTTATTCATTATGCCTTCACGAGAACCATTGCGGAAATGGGAGCAACCTCCGCCTTACCATCCTTGATCACTGCCAGAGGCTTCACGCCAGCAGCCTTATCATTGATGCAGACGTTCCAGGTAACGTCACTTTCCACAGGAACCACAAACGCCTTCTCGGTAGCATTGAAGATCACACGGATGTCATCACCCACCTCGAAGAGAACTACCTCGTTGGTGATCCACTTGTAGGTCACATTCTTGGCAACCTCTTCGGCGGTACTCAGCCGCAGAGCAGCATGTGCCTTTCGGAATGCAATCAAGCCACGGTAGTAGTCAATGTTATCAGCCACATCTGCTTTAGCCAGCTCTGTCCAACGGATCTTGTTGACAAAATCAGAAGAATTGTAGCTATTTTCAATGCGCTTACCGGTTTCATCCAGCTTTTCACGAAGGAATTCTTCACCTGCGTGGATGAAGGGAATGCCCATGGCCGTCATGTAAATGGCGGCAGCCAGCCGGTTCATGCGAATCAGCTCAGCGCGGTCAGAATTCTTCTTGGTGATAATAAGCTTGTCCATCAGAGTGTAATTATCATGGCAGGAAGCATAGTTCACAGTCTGCGTGGGCTTGGGGCACCAAGGAGTGGTTGCCTTGAAGCAATGGGACAAAGGCTCCTCTTTGCCCTGATCACCGGAAACAAAGCCCAGAGTTTCACCGTTACGGCCCGCCAGCAGATCACGAATATTATCGCTGAAGTAAGCAAACTCAGGAGTCTTGGTGGCATTCAGCTGGGTAGCCATGTAGTTGCCGGGCTCAACTGCAGTATTCATCGTCCAGCCTTCGCCGTAGAAGATCACGTCAGGACGCTCAGCATGCACGGCATCCACCAAGGCATTGATGGTGATGGCATCGATCAGGCCAACCAGGTCAAACCGGAAGCCATCCAGATGATACTCCTTATTCCAGTACACAATGGAATCTACGATGAACTTACGCACCATGGGGCGCTCGGATGCAGTATCGTTTCCACAGCCGGAACCGTTGGAATAGCTGCCGTCTGCATTGAACCGGGAGAAATAACCGGGGACGATCTTATTAAAGCAGAAGCTACCAGCCTCAAAAACATGGTTATACACCACATCCATGACAACGCTAATGCCATTTTCATGGAGCGCCTTCACGGCCTGCTTCAGCTCAGCCACACGGACAGCACCGTTGAAAGGATCGGTAGAATAAGAACCCTCGGGGGTGTTGTAGTTAACGGGATCATAGCCCCAATTGAACTGCGGAATATCCAGCCGACTCTCATCTACAGAGCCGTAATCATAAATGGGCAGCAGGTGCAGGTGGGTGATACCCAGTGATTTCAGGTAGTCCAAACCGGTTACGGTGCCATCAGGGGTCTTGGTTCCCTTCTGGGACAGAGCCATGAATTTGCCCTTCCAGTCATCCCGGATACCGGAATTTTCATCGATAGAGAAGTCACGAACATGCAGCTCATACAGCACAGCATCGGTATAAGAAGCCAGCTTGTTGGGGTTTGTGTCCTTCTTCCAGCCCTTGGGATCGGTAGAGGAAAGGTCAATGACCATACCACGCAAACCATTCACGCCGGTAGTTCGGGCATAGGGGTCAACTGCCTCTACCTCAGCGCCATTCACATTCACCAAATAGGTATAATAAACGCCGTTCAGGTCGCCCTTGATCTGAGCAGACCAAACACCCTGATCCTTACGGGTCATGGAAATGGTATCGATGCGGTCATCGGTACCGGCAGTGCCGCTGCGATACAGAGCAACGCTTACAGCCTCTGCAGTGGGGGCCCAGACCTTAAAATCGGTAGCCTTCTTGCTCCAAACGGCTCCCAAATCATCTCCGCTGTAGGTGAACTCAGCATTGAACTTCTTGGAAGCATATACAGTAGTGGTCTTGATGTTGTAATCGTGATCTTCAAAGCGGATCCTATACTGATATAAAGAGGTCAGGTTCAGCGCATCACTCAGCTCAAGGGCATACACGCCATGCTCGCCGGTCATGGAGGACACAGCAATATCTTTACCCTTCCCTGCCACGTTTTTCAGCATGAATGCGCCCTTATCTGCAACATCCATGGAAGTACGCACATTCAGCTTACCGGTATCATAGTCCAATTCGGCAGACATCAGCTTAGCGGCCTTGACAACATCGTCCTCCAGCTTAATTTCCACATTTTCCTCGCCGGAAATCACATAGCAATGCACCGTGCCGCTGACGACGGAAGAAACATCGATCCGGCGCTCATTAAATTCCTGGGTTTCCCACTGTCCCTTACGGACAATATAGCTTACAGAGGTGGTTTCATATCCATCCACCCGCATCGTCGCAATCATTTCGCCGCCGACATTCTCGAATGCATACCCCTTACCGCCGTTGGTCAAGGTCCACATCCAGGCATTCCAGCCGGTGTAATCGTCGTCCTTCTTCAAATAGTGAAGCTTCACAGTAATTTGATTGTTCAGCATGTTTTTGCCCATCCTATCTTGTTTACCGCAATGCGGAATTAATCTCATATATTATAACGGAACTAACTCGTTCCTGCAATAGTAATCTGATAAATTTCAGAAAAAAGTGACCGCAGGCATTCCCCTGCGGTCATACTTTTTATGAATACATAGAAACGCAAATTAGAAGGATGCAAAATATGCCTTTGCATAGTATCCGTAGACAGCAATGGAGGCTGCCAGAGGCTTCATCGCAGCGCTTCCGGTATTTGCCTGACTGACACAGAAAGCGCCGATGCTGTAGGGCAGAACGCCGGTGCAGTAGGTGACGCCGTTGTACTGATAGCCGGCAGTGATGTAGATGGTGTCATCCAGATCCTGCGCCGCAATCCCCTCCACAAAGGCTGTAAATACATCCGGTCCGGACATCACGATGCGCCCGGTGGCGTTGGAGGAATGGAGCCGGGTGGCGGCATTGTAGTCATCCTCTGTCCAGTAGAAGAATATCACGTTCCCCTCCGGAGGATATTGGGTGGTGAAATAGTAGCAGATGGAAAACGCGCCATCCAGGGCAACGGTGGGGTACTTACTGGCGTAACCACCGGTGTTGGCATAGGGACCGGTCTTGCTGGGATCGAGCGGGTCGATGCTGTCCATCATGGAGCTGTTGTATTCTTTCACCAGCTTCTTCTGAGCAGCGGTGAGATCCTTGTTCACCAGAGCATCGGTCTTGTAATCAAAGTAGATCTGCGCCTGTGCGCCATAATTCAGCATAGCCACCATCAGGGACTTGGTTTCGGCGGAAACATCCTTGCTCAGCTGACCGTAGGCGAACTTCATGGGGCTGTAGCTGACCTGACGGCTGTAA
>JAZONA010000100.1:0-5151 GCA_045654265.1 Faecousia sp. | reverse complement strand
AACGCAAAAAACAAGAGTGGGCGAACCCACTCTTGTTAATTGGTTATAGAAGAATTAGAAGAACTTCTTCTTGGTGCAAACCAGAGCAACAACGCCGCAGCAAGCAACAGCCAGAACCACGAAGATAGCGGTCATGCCCATGTCGCCGGTAGCGGGGATGTTGGAGGTAGCGCCGGAAACGGAAACCTTGCCGTTGACGGAGTCGAAGCGAATGGTAACCTTGTCACCCTGAGCAACAGTAATCTTAATGTTGTCAGTGTTCTCGCCGTCCTTGCCCCAGTTCTTGTCCCAGGTGCCGTTGTTGACCTTGAACTCGTACTCGCCAGCGGGAACGTTCTCAAAGGAGATCTCGTAGATACCATTGCCAACGTGAGTCATCAGGCCAGCCTCGTTCTTCACGTTCCAGTTGCCCAGCCAAGAGCCATCATAAGAGGTGTTCTCAGCCTTGTCGCCGGTGACATAGTAGGTAGCGTTGGGGTCGACCTCAACGGGGGGCTTCTCGGTCTCGCCGCCGGTGGTGTCGTCGCCGCCGGTGGTGTCGTCGCCGCCCGTGGTGTCGTCGCCGCCAGTAGCGCCGACCTCGGTCACCAGGATGGTGGCCACGTCGCCGGTCAGGTCGACAGTGATCTTGATGGTCATGTCCTTCTCAGCGGTGAAGGGCATATCGCCGCTGCCGCCGCCGTTCTCCAGGTCAGCCTTCTCACCCAGAACGATGGTAGCAGAACCCAGATTGCAGGTATCGTCCCAAATGTTGTTGGCAGAAACCTTAAACTTCATGGTGGTACCAGCAGTCATGGTCAAAGTCTTCTCCCAGATGCCTTCGGAAACCTCAGTCATGTCACCCTCGGGAGCATCGGTCTTCCACTCGGGAACGCCGGGGATGCCAGTGCCAATGATAGCCAGATCATCAGCGGTCTCCCAAGCCGCAAAAGCGGAAACGGACAGCAGGCCGACGCACAGCATCAGCGCCAGAGCAATAGCGATGATTTTTTTCATAGGTAATTTCCCTCCTGTTATTTTATCGCTATATAAACTATAGCACCAGAGGTCAATAAAGTCAATCACTCTGTTGAGCCGCCGCTTTTGTTCTACACTTTGCACAAATCAGCTTTTTGCATTTTGTTTAATATGCTAATTGGAATTTTCTGTTACGCGCACTTTTGTCACTGTGGAAACAGCTGCGCATCCAAATCCCGATAGGGATATTTCCGCTCCCATCCCAGGTCTGTTTTCTGCCAACTGCACCTATGCTCCGATAGCAATCTTACAATCGGATAGGCATTGATCCAGATCTCCGAATTACATTCCTTCTGACTCTCATCGAACACCAACTGAATCCCAAAATGCAAATGCACGGTTTCAATATTATTGGTATTTTCCTTGTCTGAGTACCCAGTACGCCCCATAAAACCAATCAAATCCCCCGCCTGCACGATATCCCCCTCCTGCAGTCCCGGCGCAAAAGGTGTATCCTTCTGCAAGTGCGCATAATAATAGTAGCGCTTTGAATCAAAGGAACGGATCCCCACACGCCAGCCGCCATAGCGATTCCAGCCCATAGCCTCCACCACGCCGCCTTCCACCGCCACTATGGGAGATCCCAGAGAACCCATCAGGTCATTGCCCAGATGCTTCCGGGCAAAACCGAAGGAACGGCTGACGCCGAAATCGTCACAATGGCTGTAGCCATATCCCGCCGCCACCGGGGAGAATGCTTTCAGACCGTAGGCAGGCTTCCACTCCCCATTGGACGCGATGGCATAGCTTCCCAAAAGTCCGCCCAGCACCGCATTGTAGGCTTCCTTATAATAAGGAAAGTATTTTATATCTTCGATGCTTTTTCCGT
This sequence comes from Faecousia sp., assembly GCA_045654265.1. GTDB lineage: Bacteria > Bacillota > Clostridia > Oscillospirales > Oscillospiraceae > Faecousia. Next base: position 3,305 of record JAZONA010000100.1, on the reverse strand, counting down.
TTTTCAGGTCATCAAACGCCTGCTTTACCGATTTCAGTCCGCAGGTTCCACCGGTACGGCATCCAGCCAGCGCCAGTGCATCGATCCAGGATATGTGCAGTTCCTGATCGAAGGTGGCAATATCCTGCTCCATGGCATACTTCAGCGACTCATAGGGCACATTAAAATCCACCCATTTGATCCCCTCAGCCCGCACTGGGATCACCATCGCCGCCAGCAAAATCAAAACAAAAATACGCCGTTTCATCCCATCACCTCTGGTTTAGGGTATGAATCGACGTATTTTTCATCCGTGGAACTTATTGCAAATCCTGCTTGATGCCCTTAGCGATGCGGTACACATCCTCCATAGTGGAAATGGCAGAAATTTGCGTTTTATAATAACTGCTGTGGGAAACGCCCCGTAAGTACCAGGCAAAATGCTTCCGGGCTTCCAGGCAGGCAATATGTTCCCCCTTATCCTCCCGGGCCAGCTCAAACTGCCGTACAGCCACATCCACCCGGTCAGCAAGACACGGCCGCTCGGGAATGGGCTCCCCTGCCAACGCCGCCCGGGCTTGTGCAAAGATCCAGGGATCACCAAAAGTGGCTCTGCCGATCATAATACCATCTGCACCGGTGCGCTTGCGGCATTTTACAGCAGTTTCTCCGTCCACAATGTCGCCATTGGCGATCACCGGGACAGAAAGCTGTTGCTTAACCTTAGTAATGGTATCCCAATCCGCAACGCCGGAATAGAGCATACTCCGGGTACGTCCGTGGACGGTAATCATGGCCGCACCGTTATCCTCCATGCGCTTGGTGAAATCCAGCACGTTGATATTGCCCTTGTCCCAGCCAAGGCGGCACTTCACCGTAACCGGTACGTCCACCGCCTTGCTCACCGCCGCAACAATGGCACCAGCCAGCTCAGGGGTGCGCATCAGACCGCAGCCATCACCGGAATTGGCGATTTTGGGCATGGGACACCCCATGTTGATGTCGATAAAATCAGCACCGGAAATCTCCAAAGCCAGCTGTGCGCCCTGCGCCATGATTTCCGGGTCATTACCGAAAATCTGGGCGCCGCAAACGCAGCCCTCGTTTTTCCGCAGGAGAGCGGCGCTTTTCTTATCCTTATATACCAGCGCACGGCTGGATACCATCTCCGTCACCGTCAGATTCGCACCCAGCTCGGCACAAATGGTGCGAAAGGCCCAGTCCGTCACTCCGGCCATGGGCCCAAGGGCTACGGGATTTTCAATTTCAATGCTTCCAATTCGCATGGATGTTCTCTCTTTCTATACAACTGCGTGTTATCATAACACACATTTTCAAAATCCGCAAGTCAAAGCAATACCGTCAGCAGCCACACCATCCCGGTCACCGCCGCACCTGCCGCCGCCCACACCGGGCCGTATAGGTGCAAATGCCGTTTCCTGCCAGGATTTCTGATGATCCGCTTTGCCTCCTGCAAAAGCAGCTCGTCCGTCACCTCCGGCACGCCTTCCTTTAATATAAAGATAGCCTGTTCGAAGAGCTTCTGATCCGGACTGTGTACCACGATCACCTGCTTGGAAATACCTTTTACCATAACCTTCCTCCTTTGAGGAGGATTATTCCCCGTCCTTGGGTCGCTTATACCTGCCGTGAGGCTCCCATTCATCCAGCGGAAGCCGCTGCATAGCGCCAAAAATCCGTTCTTTCAGGTCAGGATAGGTCTTGCTCAGGTCAAACACCAACTGTTTGACCTCCTCCCGCTTGGTAGTCTTATCCACAGGGCAGCGATTCTCCACAATAGGCAGCTCCTTGCGCAGGGCGAAATTGTCCACCGTCTTTTCGTGGATGTACAGCATAGGACGAATCTGGATGATACCGGTACGGTCAAGATTGGTCACCGGCTGGAAACAGCCAATCCGCCCTTCAAACAGCAAATTCATCACGAAGGTTTCCACCGCATCGTCATAATGATGCCCCTGCGCCAGCTTGTTGAAGCCCAAATCCAAAATCGCCTGATTCAAAGCACCCCGGCGCATCTTGGCGCACATGGAGCAGGGGTTCTTCTCCTTGCGATGGTCAAAAATGATCGGCGCAATCTCTGTCTGAATAATATGGTAGGGCACGTTCAGCTCCCGACACAGCGTTTCCACATTGGAATAATCCATCCCCAGCCCCATGTCGATGGTGATGGCCTCCAGCTGAAAAGGCTTGTTGAAATATTCCTTTAAGCCTGCCAAAAGCACCAGCAAAACCAGAGAATCCTTTCCACCAGAGACACCTACGGCAATTTTGTCCCCGGTATGAATCATATCATAATCGTCCACACACCGGCGGACAAGTCCCATTAACTTCTGCATTGTTCCCATTCCTCCAGAAAATCGTTAAAAATGCCATGTGAGCATTTGCGAGTATTTAAGAGCATTTGCGAGTATTTAAGAGGTTACATAGTTTTTCGTAAATTTTCGCAAAATATGTGTTGACATTTAAAGTTTGGTGTGGTATAAAAATCAAGCGCTTGGGAATATTGTACTCCCTGCGCCTGAATTTGTCAAAATATTTTAACCTATTTGGAGGAACGCATATGTCCACTACACTCGCTAAGAAGGAGACCCTGCAGCGCAAGTGGTATGTCATCGACGCTGCCGGCAAGCCCCTGGGCCGTACTGCTGTCATCGCTGCTAACCTGCTGCGTGGCAAGCACAAGGTCGATTTCACCCCCAACGTTGACTGCGGTGACTTCGTCATCATCATCAACACCGACAAGGCCATCCTGACCGGCAAGAAGCTGGATCAGAAGCACTACTACCGTGTTTCCGGCTGGATCGGCGGTCTGAAGGACACCAAGGCTCGCGTCATGATGGAGAACCGCTCCGACTACGCCATGGAGCTGGCTGTCAAGGGTATGCTGCCCAAGAACAGCATCGGCCGCAACGCCATGACCCGTCTGCACCTGTACAAGGGTGATGAGCATCCTCATGTTGCCCAGAAGCCCGAAGCCTGGACCCTGGACTAATTGGAGGTAACTTACTATGTACGAGAGCAAGAAGAAGTATTACTACGGCACCGGCCGTCGGAAGTCCTCTGTTGCCCGTGTTCGCGTCTACGAGAACGGCACCGGCTCCATCATCATCAATGGCCGCGATATCGACGATTACTTCGGTCTGGAGACCCTGAAGCTGGTCGTCCGTCAGCCCCTGGTCGCTACCGATATGGTCGGCAAGGTTGACGTTGTTGTTACCGTCGCAGGCGGCGGCGTTTCCGGTCAGGCCGGCGCTATCCGTCACGGCATCTCCCGTGCTCTGGTTACTCTGAACCCCGAGTACCGC
>JAZONA010000099.1:0-32281 GCA_045654265.1 Faecousia sp. | reverse complement strand
TTCGTTAGGAGCAAAAGCAAGGCTCATCTTGGTATTACCCTCAGCATCCACGGTCTTGGTAAACCAGCCAGCGAAGGTCTTGCCCTCTACTGCAGGCACCTCGGGGGTGGTGATGGAGCGACTGTCGGAGGCTACCATCTCTGTGTGCAGTACCTCGTCGTCGATCATGTATGTCAGACGAATGTCGGTGTGCTGTTCCTGAACATGGACGTTGGTCATTTCAATGACCTTCCAGCTATCGCCTTGCTTTTCCACAAAGAAGGTGGTATCCAGGTCGTATTCCTTCACAGAGCCGTCGCCGCGGGTGACGTAAAGGATCATCTTGACCCGTGCGGAGTATAGTTTGTTGCTGTAACGGTAATATTCGTTGATTTCAGCATCACCAAAGCGGTAGCTGGAATAGCTCTGCATCCAGGTTTCGTTGCTGGTGATGGTGGAATAGGTGGGCTTGCTGGAGTCAAAATATTTGCGCAGGTTACCCTTGTTTTTGCCGATCATGTACTCGCCGTAGGCGATAGCGGCGTTCTTCATAGTTTCCTGCTCGGTGTCGGTAATTTCGGCAGTGCCCAAAACGTGAGTGAAGATACCGGTGTTTTCATCGAAGCTGAGCTCCTGCACATTGCCGTCAGGATCCGCAACAGTTACCTCAGGTGCCTGGGTAAGACCCGAAATGCCATATTCCACAGTGCGGTAGCCATGAACACCTTCAGGCAGATAATTCTCGGCCTTGGTAGACACAGTGCGGACGATATCGGTTTCCGTCAAGACGTTGCCGTTGACGGTAACGGTATAGCCGGGGAGCGTGACTACAGAGAATTTCATGGTTTGCACCACCGGCGGCTTTTCGGGCTCGAAATCCTTGCGGTTGAACAGAAGTGTTACTTCCGTCAGCTCCCACACGGGAACCTCTGCATTGGGATCGACCTTGGCCAGTGTAAAGGTGGCGATACGGATGCCGTTGGCACGGACGATAAATTTCTTGTCGCCGGAAAGACCGGCAGAGGTTTCGATATAGTTGATGGTCTTGCCTTCGGCGAGCTTATCCATATAAGCGGCGTAGGCAGTTTTGTTGACGTATTCGGTGTCCTGTTCGCCGGACAGCTCATAAATCTCTTCCCAGTTGGGGTTTTCAAATACCTGATGGAACACTTCGGCAGCTTTGGAGGTGGGCTGAGCAGCCTCGAAGCGAACCAGCCAGTCCTGCAGGGCACCCATCACAAAGGTGATGGCGATAAAGAAAATCAGCACGAAGCCCAACAGACAGCAGGTGAAGATTTTGCCGCTTTTGCGCATGCCGCGTTTTTTCTTTCGGGTGGTGCGTTCAGCGGTGGATTCGGTTGAATTGAATTTACCCTGATACATGATTAACCCTCCTTACTGGGCCGCACCATGATAAAGGTGGGCATTTTGCGGGGCTTTTCCTGCAGCAGAGAATAGTTGTTGATCATCTGCACAGTTCCGGCTTCGCCGTAGCGGCCATAGTTGTCACGGTAGAGCATAACCGTGGAGGAACCGCCGTCCAGATTGCAGGCATTCACAGCATCGTATTCTACCATGATGTTGATGATGTCAGAATAGGTGCCGCCCAGAGATCCAGCCTGACGACCGTCGATACACAGCAGGATCACAGCGCCGTCAGCACGTTGACCGATGGCGGTACGAGGGTTGTAGCCAGAGTTGATGTTGTAAACTTTTTCGTTGATCTGGCCGTCCATAATCAGCACAGGGCCGAAGCAGCAGCCGTCACGGATGCCCATCTCCATAGCTTTGTCAGCGGTCATGGAGTGAGCCACCACCAGCACGTTGTCGTTGTTGAAGCCAACGAAGCCCTCCTGAGGCGCCTTGCCGGTTTCCCAAACTACCTTACCCTGAGAAATGACCAAACCCTCGGGGACACTACCCACAGAGGGGCTGGAGGTGCCGTTGTCGAAAAATGCGCCGGCATTAACTGCAGCAATGGCTCCCTCGGTTTCGATCTGGTCAGTGATGCGGGTGCCGGGGATGTTCATCGAGAACTTCTCGGTGGAGGTGGCCAGATATACGGCAGAGGGGTCACGAACGATCATCACATAAGCATTGTAGGTGTCGCCGCTGACATTTTCAATACGGATACCGTCGGGGTAGTCCTTCCACTCGTCGCTGGTGGAATTCAGGGCTCCGGAGGTGTCGATCTGCACAGAGCCGGGATTGGACATCTGCTCATTACCGCCCACAGAACTGTCGTCGTCAGCAAAGAGATCCTTGCCGCCGTTCTCAATCTGGGAAACAGTTTCCTTACCCAAAAACAGCGCAGGAATCCACTTGGTGGCGCTGGCTTCCTTCAGGGACATGGTCAGCACGTCCCGGGCAGCGGGGGAGGGGCCGTTGAACATCAGGTTCAAAATCAGGCATGCGCCAATCAGAAGCACAACGGCTACGGTGACAATGGAAATCAGTGTGCGAACCACTACGTTGATAATGGTGCGCTTCACATCCTTTTTCTTCTTGCGCCGTCTGGGACGGAGGGTATCTTGGTTCTTTTCGGTCATAAAATCATTCCTTCTCTTTCTTGTTTGTGCGGAAGACCCAACGCTGCTGGATCAAAAAGCTCAGAATAAACAGCACAGTCATGACCACCACATAAATCAGGGTACGAAGACCTGTCTGGCTGTCGCCAATGTGGAAAAGCCGGTAGGAGCCTTCGGTCAGAACGAATTGCAGGGCAAGCTGGGGAATCGCCAGGGCGTAATAGCGCAGCAGCGCCTTGCCGGTGCTGGCCTTGCTTTGGAATACCAGCTTCTTGTTCAGGAAGAAATTGAACAGGCTGGATACCACCCGGGCAGCCACTGTGGGGATAGCGGTAAGCAGCGTGCCGGTGAGAATGCCCTGCAGCAGCCATGTCAGCAGGGTGAATACACCGGTGTCCACCACTGCGCTGAGCAGACTGGAAACGGTGTAGCGGAAGAAGTGCGCCAAAATCAGAGAATAGATCCGCACAGAATCCCGGACAGCCCGGAAATGGGAGCTTTTGTTCTCCTCGATGTACACGGTGCGAATTTTGACCTCACCAAAGGGGATGTCCTGCTGCTTCATGGCAAGAAGCATGTTGGTTTCGTACTCAAACCGGTCGCCCTTGACGGCTACGAAGGCCCGCACTGCATCGGTGGGGATGGCTCGCAGGCCGGTCTGGGTGTCGGAAATGGTCATCCCGCAGAAAATTTTGAACACACTACAGGTGGTGTTATTGCCAAAACGGCTCCGGGCGGGCACGTGGGGCTGGGTAAAATCCCGGCAGCCCAGAATGACCCGGTCAGTCTGGAGCATCTTTTCACAGCAGGCCAGAGTGTCCTCCGGGTGGTGCTGACCGTCGCCATCCACGGTGACGACGCCGGCAGCATTCGGCCGGTTCTCCAAGAACCATGCGAAGGCAGTCTTTAGAGCGGCCCCCTTGCCTTTGTTCACTTCATGGTGCAGTAGGTGAACCTCAGGGTTTTGGGCCGCTTTTTCAAAGTAGTGCAGGTTCTCCGGCTTGCTGCCATCGTTGATGAGAATAATATCCGAAAAGCCGGTGGCCAGCAGGCCACTAACGGTGGAAAGCAGCTTTTCGTCAGGATCCAGAGAGGGTAGGATCACGGAAATATCGTTGATTGTATGCATGGACTTCGCCTCGTTTCTCTATTGGGGATAGTCACATACACTATAGCACATTTTATTCAAATAGAAAAGACTTTTTCTAGAAAAAAGTACTGGAAAAAAATTCGAGATTTACAGGGTATTTCTGTTGAAAATGTACCATAGTATTGATAAAATAGATACAGAAACATAAGAAAGGCGGATTGTGATATGGTAAGACGTATAGTGAGTCTGGTGCTTGTGCTGATGGCGATTGCAGGGGTGTGCGGTGTGCATGTGATGGCGGCAGAGGCACCGCTGGTGATCTTGTATACCGGCGATGTGCATTGTGGTATTGAGGCCGGTGAGGATTCCATGGGCTATGCCAATTTGGTGGCACTGAAAAAAGAATTGCAGACACAATTCGATCATGTGGCACTGGTGGATGCCGGTGATGCCATTCAGGGCGAGGCTATTGGTACACTGACGGATGGCACGGATTTGGTGACCATCATGGATCAGGTGGGCTATGACATCGGTGTTTTTGGCAACCACGAATTTGACTATGGCATGGATCGGGCGTTGGCGTTACTTACCGAGGCGAATATGGATTATTTGGCCTGCAATTTTATTGATCTGCGTACGGGTGATCCCGTGACGGATGGGTATCGGATCATCCGCTATGGGGAGTTGGATGTAGCCTATGTGGGGATCGCTACCCCGGAATCCTTTACCAAGTCCACGCCAACGTATTTTCAAGATGAAAACGGCAACTATATCTATAGTTTTTGCGAAAAAAATAACGGTCAACAGTTGTATGATGCGGTGCAATATGCGGTGGACAGTGCCATTGGAGAAGGTGCGGACGTGGTTATCGCCGTGGGCCATTTAGGAACGGATTTGGCTTCTGCGCCCTGGCGAAGCATCGATGTAATCGCTAACACCACCGGAATTGATGCATTCATCGACGGTCACTCCCACAGTGTCATCCCAGGGGAAACTGTGGAAAACAAGGAAGGCAAGCCGGTGACGCTCACCGCTACCGGTACGAAAATGTCCCACATCGGCAAGATGACTGTGGCAGCTGATGGCACAGTTACCACGGAGCTGGTGGAAAATTATACTGTAATAGATGAAGAAACCGATGCCTTTATCAAGGAAATTCAGGGGAAATTTGACGAAAAGCTCAACGAAGTGGTGGCGCAATCGGAAGTGACGCTGGTTGTCAATGACCCGGTGACCGGAGAGCGAATCATACGCAACCGTGAAACAAATTTGGGCGATTTGTGTGCCGATGCCTATCGCATTGTACTGGGCGCGGACATTGGCATGACCAACGGCGGCGGCATCCGGGCAGAGATCGCACCGGGAGATGTCACATATGGGGATATTATTGCCGTGCATCCCTATGGCAATACCATGTGCGTGGTGGAGGCCCAAGGGTGGGAGATCCTGGAGCTTTTGGAGGTGGGAGCAATGGCTGCGCCTGAAGAGCTGGGCAGTTTTATGCACGTTTCAGGACTGAAATATACCATCGATACCACGGTAGCTTCCACTGTGGTATTGGATGATTATGGCATGTTGGTCAGTACCGGTGACAGCGTCCGGGTGAAAAATGTTCAGGTTTTGCAGGATGACGGCACTTATGTCCCCATCGATCCGCAAGCTACCTATACCATGGCTTCCCACAATTATATGATTAAAGAAGGCGGCTGCAGCGTTGCCCATTTTATGGATAATAAGCTCCTGCAGGATGAGGTGATGATCGACAATCAACTGCTGATTACCTATATTCGGGATTATCTGGGCGGTGCGATCGGCGATCAATATGCACAGCCTTATGGAGATGGCCGCATCACCATTGTCACAGAGCAGGTTCCGGAAACCGGGGATGACTTGGTTGCACCGGTAGGACTGGTGCTGGTAGTGAGTTTGACCACCCTTTTATGCTTACTGAAAAGGAGGAAAAACTTATGAAACTGACATTCTTGGGCGCTGTCCATGAAGTCACAGGCTCGTGCACATTGCTGGAAGCCTGCGGTAAAAATATTCTCATCGACTGCGGTATGGAGCAAGGTCCGGATTTGTACGAAAATTGCGAGCTGCCCGTATCTCCCGGGGAGCTGGACGCCATTTGCCTGACCCATGCCCATATTGATCACTCCGGTCTGATCCCCGCAATGGTTGCCCGGGGCTTCCGAGGCGCCATCTACACCACCGAGGCAACCCGTAGACTGTGCAATATTATGCTCCGGGATTCTGCTCACATTCAGGAATTTGAAGCACAGTGGCGGAATAGAAAAGCACAGCGGGCAGGTTTGCCCGCCTATGTACCTGCCTACACCGTACAAGATGCGGAGCAGGCGCTGAATCAGTTTCTGTCTTATCCTTATGGGGAGCAGATTTCCCTGTGCGATGGGATTGCCATGCGTTTTTTGGATGCGGGGCATTTGCTGGGGTCGGCAAGTATCTATTTTGAAATTTGGGAAGGGGAGAAGCGGACGATTCTTTTCTCCGGCGATTTGGGAAATGTGAATCGACCTTTGATCCGTGATCCCCAGATGCCTCCCAGCGCCGATTACGTGGTGATCGAATCCACCTACGGGGACCGGCTGCATGGCCCGCGCCCGGATTATCTGGGGCAGCTGACGGATATTCTGCGGGAAACCTTCGCCCGGGGCGGTAATGTGGTGATTCCTTCCTTTGCAGTGGGCAGAACCCAGGAATTGCTGTATCTGCTGCGGATCATCCGGGAGGAACAGCGGATCGATACAGACTTTTCCGTGTATGTGGATAGTCCGCTGGCGGTGGAGGCCACCCGGATTTATGCTGCGGGGTTGACGGATTATTACGATGCGGAAACTCTGGATTTGCTCAGCCGGGGCATCGATCCCATTTGCTTTGCGGGTCTTCGCCTATCCATCACCGCCGACGATTCCAAGCTGATCAATGAGGATCGGACTCCGAAAGTCATTCTTTCCGCATCCGGTATGTGCGAAGCGGGACGGATTCGCCACCATTTGAAGCACAATCTGTGGAGGGGCGAGTCTACCGTTTTGTTTGTAGGCTACCAGGCTGAGGGGACCATTGGCCGGAAGCTCATCGATGGTGCGGACTCCGTGCGGTTGTTTGGCGAGAATATTGCTGTCAATGCCCGGATCGCAACCTTGTCCGGTATCAGTGGTCATGCAGATCGGGATATGCTGCTTGGTTGGCTGAAAGCTATGATGCAGCCGCCTAAAATGATTTATGTAAACCATGGAGACGATGAGGTTTGCGATAGCTTTGCCGAAACCGTCACCAAAGAGCTGGGTTTCCCGGCAATAGCACCGTACAGCGGCGATGAATACGACCTGCTCACGGGAGAATGCACTGCCAAGGGTCGCATCGTAAAGATCACCAAACAGTCCGACGGACGTCGCCGGGGCAATGCCATCTTTGATAAGCTGCTTGCTGCGGGGAAACGGTTGCTGCATATCATCGAAGGCAGTAAGGGACTTTCCAATAAGGAGTTGGCCCGATTTGCCGATCAGGTCAATGCTCTGTGCGACAAATACAGTAAGAAATAAAAATAGAGGTCTGTCCGGGGACAGACCTCTATTTGTCAATTATTTTAGAAACTTTTTGATCAGATTTTTCGTGTGCTTTTGGTAAGGCTGATAGCGCATAGGCAGGTCGATCCACAGCTTTTTATCCACGATGCTCTTGTAGTGGGTGAAGGTATTGAAGCCGGTCTTGCCGTGGTAAGCACCCATGCCGCTTTCGCCCATGCCGCCAAAGCCCATCTGATCCGTAGCCAGGTGGATGATGCAGTCGTTGACACAGCCGCCACCGAAGGCGCATTCGGTGGTGAACCGACGAATCACGGTCTTATCCTTGGCAAACACATACAGTGCCAGCGGGGTATCCCGACGATTGATGGTGTCGATGGCCTGATCCACATCCTCGTAGGTCAGCACTGGCAAAATGGGGCCAAAAATCTCCTCACCCATCACCTGGTCATCCCAATGGACATGATCCATCAGTGTGGGGGCGATCTTTAGCAGATCTTCATCGCTGCCGCCGCCCCATACCAACTTTTCCCGATCAATTAACCGGAGCAAACGGAGAAAATGCCGGTGATTGATAATTTTTCCGTAATTTTCGTTGGTGCGGAAGTTTTCTCCGTACTGCCGGGAAATCTCCGCTTTCAGGTGGCTGATCAGCGTATCTTTCACCTGGGGATCGCACAGAATATAGTCCGGCGCCACGCAGGTCTGACCGCAGTTGAGAAATTTGCCAAATACGATCCGACGGGCTGCCAGCTTCAGATCCGCACTTTTGTGGACAATGCACGGGCTCTTGCCGCCTAATTCCAAGGCCACGGGGGTCAGATGCACAGCGGCTTTTTCCAGTACGATTTTGCCCACAGATTTGCTGCCGGTAAAGAAAATATAGTCGAATTTCTCATCCAGCAGCAACGCATTTTCCTCCCGGCCGCCCAGTACCACCGCCACGTATTCTCTGGGGAAGATGCTCTCCAGTAGAGATTTCAGCAGATTTGCGGTGGCGGGCGCATAGGCACTGGGCTTGATCACGGCGGTGTTGCCGGCTGCCAGCGCATCCACCAGCGGCCCTAAGGTCAGCAGCAGCGGATAATTCCAGGGGCTCATAATCAGCACCACACCGTAAGGCGTAGGTTTGCGATAGCTACGGGCATGAAATTGCGCAATAGGCGTGGGGACGGTTTGCTCACGGGCGTAACGACGCAGATGGCGCAGCATGTGGGAAATTTCGCTGAGAACCATACCAATTTCGCACATATAACTTTCGGTGGCGGATTTACCCAGATCCTTCTGCAGAGCATCGGCAATTGCAGTTTCATGTTCTTTTATAGCGGTGCGGAGCTTTCTCAGAGCCTCCAGGCGATATTTGGTCGGCAGGGTATTTCCGGTTGCATGAAAGATCCGCTGGGCTTGGATAATCTGCGAAATCTGTTGTTGGTTCATGATGACACCTTCCTTTTCCGGTATTATACCACGGTAAACCCGGATGTCCACAGAGAATTTTAGCGAAGAATGATTTTTCTTTTCGTGCAAACCGCTTTACAAACAGACAAAAATGCGTTATGATAAAGCATAAGATATAAAAGGAGAATTGTCCATGTACGTTTTAGAATGGATCGGCAAGATTTTCACCAATCCCTTTGCCCTGACGGCGCTGGCTGCATGGGGTGCTGCCCAGATTGTCAAAACGATTTTGTTTTTGATCATTAATAAGAAGTTAGATTTTACACGGCTCTTTGGCGACGGCGGTATGCCCAGCGGTCATTCCGCAACGGTGACAGCTTTGTGTGTTATTTCCGCATTGGTTCGGGGACCGGCTTCTTTTGAGTTTGCGGTGTCATTTGTGCTGGCGATTATTGTTTGCCATGATGCAACCGGTGTTCGTCTGGAAACGGAGAAGCAGGCCTTCTTGCTCAACGAGCTGGTGAAAGTTTTCAGTGAGATCCATGAGGAGAAGATCCCTGAGGTCAAATTGAAGAAATTTGTGGGACATACCCCTATTCAGGTGGTAGCCGGTGTGCTGCTGGGTGCCGCCGTGGCCGTGGGTATGTACTTTTGGATGTTTTGATAAAAAAACTGCCGCACCAGCGGCAGTTTTTTTGTGATTGAACGGGTAAATGATTGTTTGTCAGGCAAAAACATTTTTATTTCTGGGACTTGGCAAGTGGGGGGAATTGTGCTATCATAAGGTGAAAATTGTCGAAAGAGGTGGTACGATGAAGCTTCGTTATTGGGCTGTGGGTGCAGCTGTGTTGGTGCTGTTGAGTCTGGCAGGATGTGCCATGGGCAGCAAAGCTGCGCAGACTCCCACGGAGCAGACAACCCAAAGCACAACTCCGCAAGCTACGATTACCACGCCGTCTACTACGCAAATGCAGCAGGAAAGCACGACGCTTCCTACTGAAGCGTCAACGGCAGAGCCTACCACAGAGCCTACCACAGTGCCGCCAACATCCCAGCCATCCACGCAGCCGTCTACGCAGCCCACCACAAAGCCAGTCACCAAACCCAATCCGCCGGCGGAACCCACCTCCGGCTGGGTCAAGCGCAATGGTAAGCAGTATTACATACTGGAAAATGGCCAGCTTGCCACAGGAAAAGTGGAAATTGACGGAAAAATCCGCTATTTCACCGACAAAGGCGAGCATATTGTGTTGGTCAACCCCTGGAATTACATTCCGGATCACTATGAGCCGGATCTGGTGAAGCTCAGTACATCCATTGCTGTAGATGATTGCTATGTGGATCGGGTCTGTTACGATGATCTGATGGCGATGATCCGTGATTGCAACCGGGAATGTCCGTCCGTGTATGTGGTGTCCGGCTATCGAACCTATGAGCATCAGAAGCGGAATTTTGAGCGTAAGGTCAAAATTTACATGGACGCCGGCTACTCCCGAGCGGATGCGGAGCGGCTGGCGGGTATGATCAACGCCCGGCCAGGCACCAGTGAGCATCAGCTTGGACTTGCAGTGGATTTTGTGGATACACGCTACTGGACACTGGATGAAACGCAGGCAGAGCTTCCCGCACAGAAATGGCTGATGGAGCATTGTTGGGAATACGGCTTCATTCTGCGCTATCCCAGTGAGAAATCCGAAATTACCGGTATTGTCTATGAGCCTTGGCACTATCGCTATGTAGGTAAGGAAACTGCCGCAAAAATTCGGGATTCTGGGTTGACTTTGGAAGAATACTTGGAAACTCTCTAAACAGTTGAAACACCCCGGAGCCGTTGACCAGACGGCTTCGGGGTGTTCCGGAGAAAAGAGAGGTAGGAAAATGAAAAGAACAGAAAACGCAATGCTTCTTATATATCCATACAATACCATATAAGTATTAATGAAATAAGGCAAAAGTTATTAAAAAAGTATTAAGTTCCCCAATTCGGCATAGCTTCAAAGGTGCGAATCTGCCCCTGATAAGGGAAGGTCAGCCGGCAGGAAAACAGCATTGGCGCAGTAGAATCATCCCGGGAGCCGTATTTGTGGTCGCCCACCAGTGGGAAGCCACGGCTTGCAAACTGTACCCGGATTTGATGGGAACGACCGGTGTATAGGCGAATATGAACCAGAGCGGGATCGCTGTCGGTAAGACGATGGAATTCCAATCTGGCTTTTTTTACGCCTTTTCGCTCTTTTTTTACTACAAAAACCTTGTTTTTGCTGCTATCTTTGAACAAGAAATCCTGCCAATCCCCGGATTCCGGCGGCGTGCCGTGAACCATGGCCATATATTCTTTCACCATGGTACCCTCTTGTACAGCCTTGGAAAGGGATGCAGCGGCAGACTTGGTTTTGGCATAGACCATTACACCGCCTACGTTTTTATCCAGCCGGTGAATGGTGAAAATCTCCCCGCCCAATTGCGCCGGCACCTCATGCTCCGAATCTATGCCCACTGGCTTGACGCACACCACAATTTGTTTGTCAGAATACAAAATTTCCATGTCTGCGCCTCCTTTTTTTACAGTATACCATCCCCAAAGTCAAAAGTCCATGCTTGCAACAAAGGAAATTTGCGTGTATAATGGATGCAAGAACGGAGGAACCCTTATGACTACCAAAGATTATCAAAAAAAGCGGCCGTTGGCCATTTTTCTGGGATATTTTCGCCGGCATTGGAAGCTGTTTGCGGTGGATATGCTCTGTGCGTTTCTGATTTCCGCAATCGATCTGGCTTTTCCGCTGGTTACCCGCAGTGCGCTGTACGATCTGCTTCCCAACTCCATGTTCCGGGCTTTTTTCCTGGTGATTGGCGTGCTGTTGGGGTGCTATGCCCTGCGCACGTTCCTGCATTATATCGTCTGCTACTATGGTCACACCTTCGGCATCCGGGTAGAGGCAGATATCCGGGCAGATTTGTTTCGCCATATGCAGGAGATGGGCTACGATTTTTACGACCGCAACCGTACCGGTCAACTGATGAGCCGGCTGACCTCGGATCTTTTTGACCTGACAGAGCTGGCGCACCACGGCCCGGAGGATCTGGTCACATCGGTGCTGACCATCGTGGGTGCCTTGATCGTGATGGCAACCATCGAGTGGCGTTTGGCGCTGGTGGTGGCATTGACGATCCCGGTTTTTCTGGCGGTGGTGATGACCATGCGCCGCAGTATGGCGAAAGCCTCTGCCGCTGTCAAGCAAAAGACCGGTCATATTAATACCGAGATCGAGTCCAGTCTCTCCGGTATCCGCACGGCCAAGGCATTTGCCAATGAGGATGTGGAAAATGCCCGGTTCGGTGCCGCCAACGAAATTTATAAGACCTCCAAACGAGAATTCCACAAGGCTATGGGTAGATTCGCCAGTTCCATGGAGTTCTTTTTGTGCAGCCTGAATGTGATCGTCATTGGTGTGGGTGGCTATATGATTTTGAAAGACGGCAGCCTGGAATACCGTGACCTGCTAACCTTCACACTTTATATCGCTACGTTTGTGTCCCCCATGCGCAAGCTTTCCGGTTTTTCCGAGCTGTTTGCCAATGGCTTTGCGGGACTGAATCGCTTTGTGGACATTATGCGCACAGAGCCCACCATTCAGGATAAGCCCGATGCCCAGCCTCTTGAAAATGTGAAGGGCGAGATTCAGGTGGATAATGTGTCCTTCACCTACGATGGGGATCTGGAGGTGCTGAACCGGGTGGATTTGACGGTGCAGCCCGGAGAAACCATCGCCATTGTTGGCCCTTCCGGTGGCGGAAAAACCACGTTATGTCAACTTATTCCCCGGTTTTACGATGTCACCTCCGGTGCCATCCGCATTGACGGCAAGGACATCCGGGATGTGACCCAGCGGAGTATTCACGAAAATATCGGCATCGTCCAGCAGGATGTGTTCCTCTTTGCGGATACGGTGCTGGAAAATATCCGCTACGGCAAGCCCGGCGCATCCATGGATGAGGTGGTGGAAGCGGCGAAAAAGGCGGAAATTTACGACGACATCATGGCCATGCCCCATGGTTTTGAAACCTATGTGGGCGAACGGGGCGCATTGCTCTCCGGCGGACAGAAGCAGCGCATCGCCATTGCCCGGATCTTCCTGAAAAATCCGCCGATCCTGATTCTGGACGAGGCTACTTCGGCTCTGGATTCCGTGACGGAAGCCAAGATCCAGCGGGCATTTGATGCACTGGCGAAGGGACGCACCACCCTGATCATTGCCCACCGGTTATCCACCATTCGGGCAGCGCAGCGGATCATTTCTATCGCCGACGGCGTGATCACCGAATGTGGTACCCATGAGGAACTGCTGAAAACCGATGGCATTTATGCGCAACTTTATCGAACCCAAAATGCGGAAAACTGGAGAAAATAAGGAGAAATTCCTATGAAAAGAACCGATTATATTTCTTGGGATGAATATTTTATGGGCATAGCCATGCTGGCAGCCAAGCGAAGCAAGGATCCCAGCACCCAGGTTGGCGCTTGCATCGTGTCCGAGGATAATATCATTATTTCCACCGGCTACAACGGTATGCCCAAGGGTTGCTCTGATGATGAGTTCCCCTGGAACCGGGATGGTGAGGACAGCAAGTATTACTATGTTGTTCATGCGGAGCTGAATGCAATTTTGAATGCCAACGGACGTGATCTGCGAGGCAGTCGGGTGTATGTGGCGCTGTTCCCTTGTAACGAGTGCGCCAAGGCCATCATCCAGAGCGGTGTGAAGGAAGTTATTTATCTCTCCGATAAGTATGCCGACACCCTGGGCACCATGGCTTCCAAGCGGATGCTGGATGCCGCTGGTGTTAAGTATTCCCGTCTGGAAAGTGACATCAGCGAGATCACCTTGGATTTCATTCCCGCAGAAAAGAAATAAGAAAAAGGGCCGCAATGCGGCCCTTTTTATAATATATTCCACCAATTAATATCATGGGATTCTCCCAACGCCTCCAGCCGATAGCAAAGTTCCGCGCAGATGGCTGCGCAGGCATGGGCATCCTGAATCTGCCGATAGCTTTCCAACTGGCGAAAAAGACCATCCACTTCGTCCATATCCGTATGCTCTGCCAAAGATGCCACCAAATGCCGGTGGCTCTCCCAATTCTCCTGAGCGGTATCAATATGCTTATCCGCTTCATCCAGCCGGGATTCGATGGCTAATTCCGCGGCTTCCTGCAAATCCGCGCAGATGTCCCCGTGGATATGCCCCATGAACAGCATGGCGGCGATGCCCCCTGCTAAAACCAACGCCAAAATTCCCACGCCAAATCGAAAACGGATCAATAGGATCCCTCCTTTGGCAGCCAGTAGATTTGATCTCCCGGAGCAACAGTAAGCAGGAAGGTAGTTTTAAGGGTGGCGTTGTGGTTGTGAAGAACCCGTTTCACCCAAGCTTCATCCTTTCCGGCAATGGGAAGATTGGCGGATAGGAGCCGTCCATCGTCGATGATCGTCACCGGAAGGGGTTGCTTTTTCACGACAATCCCAGCCTCTTTGGCGGAAGCCGGACGTTCTGCCGGGTAAGGGAATACGGAAATATTGCCGTTGGTTTCCAAAATGGCATACTGCACCGTCCGCAGATCCAGAATGTCTTTCAGACGAAGCTGACCGGTGAGTTCGTCGGTGGTGATCCGGGTACGGCGAAGATTTTCTTGGATAATGTGGCCGTTATCCACCAAAATCACCGGTTTACCACACAAAATCTTGCGAAGATGGATGGAACGCATAGACAGCGCTGACAGCACCAATTCCAGCGCCAGCACCGTGAAAATGGGTACCAGCCCGAAAAAAAGTGGAATCCCGGCATCCTCCATGGGGATGCTGGCCAGGTTCGCCACCAGCATGGTTACCACAAATTCTGTAGGCTCCATCTGCCCGACCTGCCGTTTGCCCATGAGTCGTACGCTGCCGATGAGCGCCAGATATAAAATGATCGTCCGAATGTAAACCAGAAGCAAGCGCCTCACCTCGTGAGGAGTTTGCCCCAAAGTGCCATAAATATGCAACAGCGCTGCCGTCAGGCAGCGCTGTTTGTTCCTTTTGCAAGCTGTACAATGGCTTCGGCCAGCACAGATACGGCATTTTTGGCCTCGTCCAGGGTGTTCCCGGCTGCGCCGATCTCCACAATCATGGCACCGCCGATTAGATCCTGATTGAATCGCTGGCGGCGCAGATCTATTGGCCGTGTCGATCCCGGGTGGGCCTTTTCCATCAGCACGTTCAGCTTCAGGGCGATGCTTAAATTGGTTTGCCAATGGGCGTTTTCGTAGTAACTGTCCGTGCCGATGACAAACATGATCTGGGCGGCATCCTGCCCATTTACAGAAACGGTAGGAGCCCATTGGCTGCCGTCGCTCTGTTCCACTGCGTCCCTATGCAGGTCGATGACCAGTCTGATGGAAGGATGCTCAGCCAAAATCTTCTTAGCGCTCTTCCGGGAGTTGGTGTATGCAGCGGTATAGTCCGGATGGTCGTAGCAGGTACGGTCGTGAATGACACCGATACCGGCAGCTTCCAGAATACGGGTCAGCTCATCGCCTATGCTGATCATATTCCGCTGATCGTTGAGGGTGCGATATTCGCCACCTTCTTCTTCGTAGGCGGTATCGGCGGTGGGGGTAAAGGCTTCGCTGCCGTGAGTGTGGTAGATCAGCACGGTTGGCTCTGCCCCGGTCAGATCCCATTTTAGCGACTGGGTCAGCAGATTTTCAATGTTGGGTTGGCGATTGCAGTCATAGTGGATCTTGACATACTGGGCATCCTCTTTGAAAAAGTCGGGGGATGTATCCGGCAAAATAGGCCTCTGAGATTCGCTGGGGGTGGTTTGCAGGGTAGGCTTTCTGCCGGTCTCGCCGGATATGATGAAATCCGACAGCTCCGGCTGGGAAAACACTGCCAGAGTATCGGCAAAAAAACCACTGCCGATGAGCCGTAGCATCATGGCAAGCAGGATCGCCAATACACCTGCCCGAAGAGTCTGCTTGTTCCAATTCATGCATTGCTCCTATGTATCAGAGGGCGGTTTGGGCCGCCACTTGGGTCGGTCACGGAGAGTCAGCCGCAGTTTTTGGAAAAAATCTGACAAAAGTGCGGCAGCTCCTTCTTCACGCACCCCGGTGATCACCTGGGGATGGTGATTGTAGTCCATGGAAAAAAGGTCGCAGACAGAGCCGCAGGAGCCGGCCTTCCGATCGGCCGCACCGTAGACCACTGTGGGGATCCGGGCGTTGATGATGGCACCGGCGCACATGGGGCAGGGCTCCAAAGTGACATACAAGGTGCAGTCCCACAGCCGCCAGCCACCTAAATTGTTGCAGGCATCGGCAATAGCCTCGATCTCCGCGTGACCGAGGGCTGTTTTTGCGGTTTCACGACGATTGCGTCCACGGCCGACGATCTTATCGCCCCGGACGATCACGCATCCCACTGGAACTTCTCCTTCGGATGCCGCCTCTGCCGCCAAAATCAGCGCTTGATCCATGAAATAATTATGATCCATTGCCATCACCTCAGTATACATAATACTTTTATTCCGGGGCTTTGTCAAGTCACTCCAACAGTATGGCAGCCAGTAGAACCACCAATTCCTGCCGGGAGAAGGGAGGCTCTTCCCGGGCTTGCAGCAATTCTTCAGCGCCTGCCAGCCGGTTGCGCAAAAGCTGCCAAAGCCGCTGTTGATCGATGGCACCGGGACTTCCTGTGAGGAGAAAATCCGTGGTGACACCAAATTCTTTGGCCATGCTTACCAGTAACGCACCACAAGGTTCCCGGCGACCCTGCTCGTACATGCCCACGGCACTGGGGCTGATGCCAAGGCGGTCTGCCAACTCCGCCTGACTAAGATGCTGTTCTTTCCGCAGCGCGGCAATTCTCGCTCCGAGGATAATACCACCTCCCAAAATGTTATGGGTTAGATATAATGATTATAGCACAAATGGGCGCAAAAATAGCAGAAAAATGCGGTTCTACACAGTTCGATGGACTCCACACAAAATGTGTAGTATACTATAAATGGAAATAGATGGTAAAAACTACGAACAGAAAAATTCAAAAACTTTGGAGAAGCCGTGAAAATACCGGAAAGGATGAAAATAATTGCCACCAACAATCGAACAAACGTTATTTATCGACGAACAGACACAAAAACCGTCGGGTTTTTGTGAGCGGTGCGGTGGAGAGCTGTATGCGCCCAGTCATGTGTGCAGTCGGTGTGAGCGCAGAGGCTTTTTGGCTCTGCGGGAGTTGAGTCAGGGCTATCGTGAAGCGGCACAGCCTTTGCGTCTGCGGCTGAGGGAGTTGCGGCAGGCGTTGGCAGAAGCAGATGATCCGGAGGAAATCTGGCACATCAAGCGCCGCATCGCGGAGCTGACACCCATGCTTACTCAGATGAACGAGCTGGCGGAGTTGACGGAGCATTACTACGATCGGGGATATTGGCGAGATGAAAAATATACGCTATGACGGATATAAGGGCATCCGCCTACCGAAGCAGGTACAGCTGCAGCGGGTACAACGGGTGATACAAGAGGAACTGACGGAGCTTCAGCGCCAGACACTCACGGACTATTATTTTCGGGAAATGACCATACCCCAAATCGCTGAGGAACGTGGGGTGAATAAAAGCACCGTCAGCAGGACGTTGCGCCGTGCGGAAGAAAAACTGCGTCGCTATTTGCGATATTAAGCGCAAAATGAGTGACACCCTATGGCGTTCGTCCACCACGCAGGTTCAGAACGCGTCTTGCGGCGGGCCATGCCCGCTAAACAATCATTTACAATGCAATGAAAAAAACAGCAAAGAGCCCGTTGCAGAAGCAACGGGCTCTTTAATATATTAGTGCAATGCGCCCCAGCCGTCATCGTCAACGATGGGAGGGGGCAAGGTGCCATCTTCCGGCGTATCGGGTTGAGAGGGAAGGGGGATCGGGAAGGTGCCTTCTTCCGTATTTTCGGAATCCTCGGGAATGGTGGTGGACTGGGTGGGATCCTGGGAGGGGGACTCCGGATCGGCATTATCAGAGGGCAGCTCCGGGGCAGATGTGGGATCTGTGGGAGCAGACTCGTTGTTGCTTGGAATTGTAGTGTTGGGGGCAGTGGTGCTGGGAGTGGAATTGGATTCCGGGGCGGCGCTTTGCTTACCGCAGGCGCACAGCAAAAGCACGCACAGCACAAGAACGAAGATAATCGAATAATATTTCATGGAAAAACCTCCTTTTTCTAATAATAACATGTTTTTTGCCAAAATGGAAGTGCTTTTATCGAAATACTTCGATAGCGGAAATAAGGGGAAAAACTTCCTCCCGGACATCCTCACGACCGTAGGCATCCAGAAAACGATCCCGGTATTTGTCGGTTTTCAGATTGAATTCCAAGGACCAAAGACCCCAGAAAAGGTCAAGATGCCGGTCGCCAATGCCACCGTTTCCCACGTCAATGAAGCCGGTAAACCGCCAGTCATCCAGAAGAATGTTGGGCAGGCAGTAGTCCCCGTGGAGGAGAACCTCACACCGCAATAGATGGCTTCGTTCCTCGATCACTCGCCAGGCATCCTCCGGCGTGGCGTAGCCCCAATTGTCGGGGAAAGGGTGCCGGTCGTAGTTGCCGGTCAGGTAGTTGTTTTTGGCTTGGGAAAGGGCAAGGGCGTTCCGGTCTGCTACCGGACAGTCAGAAAAATCAATGCTGTGAAGCATGCGCAGAAGCTGCGCGGTGGTGTCGCACAGCCGCTCTGGGTCAGAGATATAGGCGGCATTCAGACAATCGTGACCCGGGATTTTTCGGGTGAGAAGCCAATCGGATTCCAAACTTTCGTAAGCCAAAACCTCAGCGGATAGACCCTTTTCGTGAAAAAACGTCGTTAAAGCCGCTTCTTCCTTAAGGGATCCTGCGGGAGCGGATTTCAGAAAAAACCCGTCACCCTTGTGGATAAACAGCACCTGCGCCTCCGGAGAACAACTGCTGTCAAATACCGGGGCACTTTCCAGCAGACTATGAAATTGTACCGGGATTTTTTCAAGCGCAGGCTGGATGGGTTTTAGCTCCAAAATGGTCACCCCTTAGTATTGATATTTCTTCTTTTTGGCGATGAGGAATACCACAGAGAACAATACTGCGATAAATTCTGCCACCACCACGGAGAACCAAATACCATCCTCTTTCCACAAGAGCGGCAGTAGCAGAACGGCGCCCAGCTGGAACACCAGCGTCCGCAAGAAGGAAATGATGGCAGAGGTCACACCGTCATTGAGTGCAGTAAAGAAGGCAGATGCAAAAATCGCAAAGCCCATAAAGGGGAAGGACAGGGAGAAGATCCGCAGTCCATGCACCGTCATATCCAGCAGAGGAGGATTGCTGACGAAGATTCGAGACAGCGGCCATGCCATCAGCTCGGCAACAGCCAGCATGATCAGGCTGGTAATGCCCACCAGTACCAGACTCTTTTTCAGCAGGCTCTTCTTTTCGGCGTGGTTGGCGGCGCCGTTGTGGAAGCTGACCACCGGCGCAACGCCTATGGAATAGCCCATAAACACTGCCGCAAAAATAAAGCTCACATACATCATCACGCCGTAGGCTGCCACGCCATCCTCTCCGGCGTATTTGAGAAGCTGCCAATTGTACAGCATGCCCACCAGATTCATGGCGATGTTGCTCATGAATTCAGACGAGCCGTTGAGGCACGCTTTGCCCAGAATGCGCAGGTCGAATTTTGTCTTGCCCAGGCGCAGGAAGGTGGGATTTTTCCGCATGAAATAAACCAGCGGGATACCGCCGCCCATGAGCTGACCCAACGCCGTGGCGATGGAAGCACCCAGCAGCTTGTACTGCTGGGGAAGCAGGAGAACCAGCACGGCATCCAGCAGGATGTTGGTCACACCGGCAGCGACGATGGCCCCCAGACCCAGCTTGGGTTTTTCCGCCGCCACGCAGAAGCTTTGGAAAATGAATTGCAGCACCAAAAACGGCAGAGAAACCATCTGGATCCGGGCGTAGGGGATGGCGTGAGCCAAAATTTCACCCCGGGCGCCCAGAAGATAAGCGATTTTAGGCATCAGAATGAAGGAAACTGCGCCGAAAAGGATGCCCAGCGCTATAGCCACATAGACAAAAAGGGAAAAATACCGGTTCGCCCGTTCCTTATCGCCGGCACCGTAGGTGCTGGCAACGATGGCGGTGCCGCCGGTGCCGAACATGAAGCCCACAGTGGCGACGATCATCAGGTAAGGAAATACCAGATTGATGGCCTTAAAGGGCAGATCGCCGGCAAAATTGGATATAAATAAACCATCCACAACACCGTAGATGGAGCTGAAAATCATCATTCCAATAGTTGGCAGAGAAAACTTCAAAAGTTTGCCGTATGTGAAATGATCGGAAAGCTGAATTGCCATAGGTTCCTCCGAAAACGTTCTGCCACAATGATAGCCCGAAATCCCCATAAAGTCAACAAAAAAACGCCCCTTTCGGGACGGAAGTGCATTGAAATAACCCTTGACCGATCAGCTAATCACTCTGATAAGTCAAGGGTTATTTCATGAAATTGGTGGGTTCCAGCATTTTACGTAACCTCATACTTTCTATTAGATTTGGGAGTTTACTTAGTACATTGGACTCACTCCTTTTTTGTATCTTCATTATAAATAGAAAAAATGCATTTTTCAAGATGGGATATTCCATAAAAGTAAAGGGAAAAAGTTGGATATTCTGAGAATAGACATGGTTGCAAAAATGTGATAGAATAAATATGTTCGGCGGCTTTTAGCCGCTTTTTTGCTATTTATGGGATGTATTTTCCATTGCTATTTCCACTGAAATGTTATATAATACAAGAAAAATATACGAAATAAGGAGTGAATTGTATGTTTGAAGCCATTCTTTCTGCAATTGAGAAATTTGACACGATCATCATTCACCGGCACAACCGCCCTGACGGCGATGCCATGGGCAGCCAGCTGGGTTTGAAGCACATCATCAAAGAAAATTACCCGGAGAAAACCGTTTACGTTGTGGGCGACGAGGCACGTTTCTTCAGCTTTATGGAGGATTCCGTGATGGACACCATCCCGGACAGCGCCTACGAAAATGCCCTTGCCATCATCCTGGACAGTGC
Source organism: Faecousia sp. (assembly GCA_045654265.1). GTDB lineage: Bacteria > Bacillota > Clostridia > Oscillospirales > Oscillospiraceae > Faecousia. The sequence goes on along the minus strand of JAZONA010000099.1, from coordinate 11,598 downwards.
ATCCCGGCATCTGATCAGCGATGATCGGTACAGCCTTGCGGCTTCCACCGCCCGGATCGACCACCACATTTTCTGCGAGAAAATCGCAGATGCGGAAGTGGTGGACACCAGCTTTGAAAGCTGCTGCGGCATGATCACCCAGTTTGCCGTAGAATCCGGCTTGAAGCTGAATTCTCTGGCGGCTACGTCTTTGTACACCGGCATGGTCACAGACTCCGGTCGCTTCCGTTACGACGGCACCACCGCCCGGACATTTATGCTGGCATCCAAGCTGATGGAGGCTGGCATCGATACCAATGAGCTGTTCCGCAATCTCTACGCCGACGATTTTTCCAGCAAGCTGCTGAAGGCAAAGTACATTTTGAAGATTCAGTTTACCCCCGGCAACGTGGCCTATGTTTACACCACCTTGGAGGAGTTCAAGGCTCTGGGCGTGGACACCTTCACCGCCTCCCGTGCTATGGTAAACACCATGGCGGACATCAAGGGCGTTGACATTTGGGTCAACTTCACCGAAACGGAGAATGGCGTTCTGTGCGAACTGCGCTCCAATCGGTTTAACATCAACCCCATCGCCGTGAAGTACGGCGGCGGCGGTCACCAGAAGGCCAGCGGCGCCACCGTGGCAGATCGGGAAACTGCCATGGCTATGCTCCGTGATCTGGACGCATTGAGAGGAGAAGCGCAATGAATTTTGAAGTAAAGAAGCAAATTCTTGATAAAATCAAGGAATACGACCGCATCATGTTGTTTCGCCATGTTCGTAATGACGGCGACTGCGTGGGCGCTACCAAGGGTCTGAAGCGGATCCTGCAGATTTCTTTCCCTGAGAAGGAGATTTACCTCATCGATGAGGATACCGCCAAGTATTTGGAATTTATGGGCCCTGAGGATGAGCCGGTGGAAGACGAGCTGTATGCCGATGCTCTGGGTATCGTCATCGATACCGCATCCGAGGCTCGGATCTCCAACAAGAAGTACGCTCTGTGCAAGGAACTGATCAAGATCGACCACCACATCCCCCTGGAGAGCTTCGGCAACCTCATGTGGGTGGAGGAGGAGCGGTCTTCCGCCTGCGAGATGATCGTGGACTTCTATTCTACCTTCAAGGACGAGCTGAAGATCGATCAGGAAGCGGCGACCTATCTGTACACCGGCATGATCACCGACTCCGGTCGGTTCAAGTATGACGGCGTGTCCGGCGACACCCTGCGCAATGCGGCGGTGCTGTTGGATGTGGGCGTGGACACCCAGACTCTGTTTGCACGGCTGTATCTGGAGGCCTTTGAGTACCTGAAATTCAAGGCTTACCTCTATGAGCAGATGCAAATTACCGAAAACGGCGTGGCTTACATCTTCATCGACAAGGCCATGCAGGAAAAATTCGGCCTCAATCAGGAGCAGGCCAGCGCCACTGTCGGTACGCTGGATTCCATCCGGGGCTGTATTTGCTGGATGGTGTTTATCGAGAGCGGTGACGAGAAGGGTTCCATCCGTGTGCGCCTGCGCTCCCGGTTCATGCACATCAACTCCATTGCCGAGAAGTATCACGGCGGCGGTCACGCCTGCGCCAGCGGTGCTACCGTGTATAGCGTGGAGGAAATGCAGGCTCTGCTGAAGGACGCAGACGAGCTGACCCGTGACTACAAGGCGACCCATGAGGGCTGGCTATGAGAATTTTGGTTGTAAACGATGATAGCGTCACCGCAACGCAGCTGCTGCCGTTGGTACGCTGGTGCCAGAAGCTGGGCGACGTGACGGTGGTGGTTCCCAAGGTGGAGCAAAGCGGCAAGAGCCACGGCATCGAGCTTCGGCATCCCTTCCGGGTGCACAAGATGATGCTGGAGGATGTGCCGGTGTACGCCATCGAATCCACCCCGGCAGACTGCGTGCGCTTTGCTATGTTCGGTCTGGGGATGGAGTTTGACTTAGTGATCTCCGGCATCAACCGGGGCCTGAATATGGGCACGGATATTCTCTATTCCGGCACCGTGGCGGCTATTTGCGAGGCCGCATTGCAGGGTGTTCCGGCAATCGCTCTGTCCACCAGTCTGGAGTATTACGACCGGGCGGTGGAACGGCTGGATCAGGTGGAAAGCTATATCCGCCAGCATAAGCTGATGGAAAAGCACAGCCTTTACAATATCAACATCCCTGAGGACAATAAGGGCGTGCGGATCACCCGCCAGGGCGGACCCTACTATTCCGATGATTTCGTGCTGTCTGAAGACGGTATGTGTACCCCCAACGGCAAGTGCATTTACGTCAATTCCAACGATTTGACTCTGGATACCGATGCTGTGATGAGCGGCTATATCTCCATCACGCCGCTGTCCGTGAATAAGACGGAGCAGACGGTCTATCAAGCCCTTTCGGCGCTGAATGAAGCATAAAAAAGGACGCACTATTGTGCGTCCTTTTTGCATTTTTGAAATAAATAAACAGCCACACATAACACAAGAACACCGGTGAGCACACCGCTGGAGTCGATGGCTACGTCCTTGATGCTGCAGTATCTTCCGGGGGAGAAGATCTGGATGGTTTCGTCGATGACGGCGACGGTTATGCCGCAGATTACCGGCAGGCTGTAGCGCAGGATGGGCTTGCCGGCAAGCATCCCCCAAAACCAAGTGAAAAATACACCTAAAGCAGCAAATTCGGAAAAATGGGCGGCCTTTCGAAGGAAATGCATACCACTTTCCGATTCCAGATTCAAAAAAGGAAGAAGTTTACATAACAACTCACCAACCCAACCGCTCAATTCTCCGGATTCTTCTCCGGGCATGGCGGAATTGCCCCAAATGAAAGCCAAAATCGCTGCCAAACCAATGCAGCAGAGGATCAGCCGCAGTTTCGTTTTTTTCATCCGATCACACCCAAATCCGTCAGCAGGTGCTCCAGCAGGATCTTCAGTCCCAACAGCACCAAAATAATCCCGCCGGCGGCCTGGGCTTTTTTCTCAAAGCGGCTGCCGAAAATGTTGCCGATTTTCACGCCGGCGGTGGACATCAGGAAGGTGACCACGCCGATCATACCGATGGTAATATACACATGGACAGAGCTGTCGTTGGACATGGCCAGAGAAATACCTGCCGCCAGAGCGTCGATGCTGGTTGCAATGGCCATGACGAACATGGTCTTGAAGGACAAATCCGCTTCCTCGCAACAGCATTCTTCCTCTTTACTGAATGCCTCCCGGAGCATATTGATACCGATAAAAGCCAGCAATCCGAAGGCAATCCAGTGGTCAAACCGGCGAATATACACCGCAAACAGAGAGCCGAGCAGGTAACCGATCAGGGGCATCAACGCCTGAAAACTGCCGAACCAGCCACCGCAGATCATGCCCTGCTTCAGGGTGGCTTTTTTCATGGACAGTCCCTTGCACACGGACACCGCAAAGGCATCCATACTCAGGCCAACTGCCAACATGAGTGCTTCAAAAATCCACATAAAACCTCCAAATTAGCAGCCGTCGCTGAGCATGATCTCCAGAATGGTGCGGTCGGTTTCCCGCATGCCTTCCCGAGCCAGCCGCCCCACGTTGGTGACGGTCTTGTCCACGCCCTTGGTAACGATGCCGTCACCGCCGTAAAACTGCTGATTTTCCAAATACATATCGTAGCCCAAAATACCCGCATCCACCGCCGCGGCGATCTTTGCGGCGCAGGAGGGCTTGGCACCGTCGCAGATGGTGCCGGAGAGAATGGCGATGGCGTTGACCACCGTGTGGGCAACTGCGTGGAATTTGCCACCCTTCAGATATGCAATACCTGCACCGGCACCGCAACCGGCGCTGATGGCGCCGCAGTAGGCGGAGAGTCTGCCGATGCCGGTCTTTTGGTGAATGGTCACCAAGTCGCTGACCACCACAGCCCGGAGCAGTTCTTCCTCCGTAGCACCCATGTCCTGGGCAACGATCACCACCGGCACACTGGCGGTGATGCCCTGATTGCCGCTACCGGAGAGGATGATCACCGGCTTTTCGCAGCCGCTCATTCGTGCATCGGAGCCGGCTGCGGCATAGGCACAGGCACGCTTTTCCAGATGCTGACCCTGCTGGCGCAGGATGACTCTGCCGATGTTGGCACCCCAGTTGCCGTTCAAACCGGCTTCGGCGATGGCCATGTTGTATTCGATCTGCCGACCCACGGTGGAGCGAACGTCGTCCACATTCAGGCAGTCGGCGAATTCCACGATCTTTTCGATACTCAGGCAAGACTTGTCCGTCAGGTGGTCCTCGGAGGACTCCTGAACGGGCAGATCCAGCAGGATCTGCTGATTCTTTTGCATAAACACCAGATTGGTGTGGTGGTTGACGATGCGCACCCGAGCGAAATCTCCCCCATGGTACAGCGTAATATCAATATCAAATACCAGCTCCGAATCAGAGGGAGCGATGTTCACAGCAACGTTTTGCATAAATGTACGCAGTTCGGCCTGCTGCTCGGGGGTTACCTGACTGATGACCTGCAGTTCCTTGTCCGCATCACCGGCAACCACACCGGCACACACGGCTGCAGCGATGCCACGCAGGCCGCCGGTGTTGGGAACCACGACGCTTTTCACATTTTTGATGATGTTGCCACTGACCGCAACGTCGATCCGCTCCGGAAGCGCACCCAAAAGGGCTTTGGCCTTGGCACCGGCGTAAGCCAGGGCGATGGGCTCGGTACAGCCCATGGCAGGGCGGAGCTCCTCCTCCAAAATCGCCAGATATTGCTGATACAGTTGCGCGTCCATAGGATCCCCTCCGTAAAATTTCTACCCTCTATTATACCATATATGCGGTAGTTTGCAAGAAAAACCTTGCGATAATCCGGAAAATGTGGTAATATCAAAAATACAGAAACTATCAAAAGGGGATGACCAGATGCGATATGTGATCGAGAAAAAAGCGACAGAGCCGGCATATTTGCAGCTTTACCGCCAGCTTCGGCAGGATATTTTGCAGGGGGTCTATCCCTTTGGCACCAAGCTGCCCTCCAAGCGCACCATCGCTATGGAAACCCAGCTGAGCACCATTACTGTGGAGCATGCCTACGGTCTGCTGTGCGACGAGGGATATGCCGAAGCCCGGGAGCGCAGCGGATATTTCGTGATTTTTCGCACCGATGATGGCTTCGCCGCCGCACCTACCGAGGTGTTGCAGATCTCCCGGATAGCACCTGAGGCCGTGGAATCGGGATTTCCCGTGTCGGTGTTGGCCAAGACCATGCGCCGGGTCATCAACGATCTGGGGGAGGGGATTCTGCAAAAATCTCCCAATGAAGGTGTGCCGGAATTGCGCCAGGCCATTGCCCAATATTTGCGCAGAAGCCGAGGCATTCAGGCAGAGCCGGAGCAGATCATTATTGGCTCCGGTTCGGAATATCTGTACGGCCTGACGGTGGAGCTTTTGGGCCGGGATCGGGTCTACGGCATCGAGTCCCCCTCCTACAACAAAATTCGCCAGGTGTACGAAGCGGCGGATGTGCGATTTGAAATGCTCCCTTTGGGACGGAATGGCATCGAAAGTAAGGCCTTGGCGGTGACGGAGGCGGATGTTCTGCACATCACCCCCTACCGCAGCTTCCCCAGCGGCGTTACAGCCAGCGCTTCCAAACGCCATGAGTATCTGCGCTGGGCTAGCAGACCGGGAAATTACATTATCGAGGATGATTTCGAGTCGGAGTTTTCCGTGTCCAGCAAGCCGGTGGATACCCTCTTTTCTCATGCTCCTGAGGATAATGTGATTTACATGAATACCTTTTCCAAAACCGTATCTCCGGGGATGCGCGTGGGCTACATGGTGCTGCCGAAGCATTTGGTGCCGATTTTTCAGGAAAAATTGGGCTTTTACTCCTGCACGGTGCCGACTTTTGAGCAATTCGTGCTGGCGGCGCTGATCTCCGGCGGCGATTTTGGGCGGCACATCAACCGTGTCCGCCGTCAAAAACGTAGAGAAAAATAAAAAATCGCTGCCAGTTGGCAGCGATTTTTATTTTACTTAGAAGCCTTCTGCTCGCAGTAGATGCAGCGATAGATCTGCTTGGCAGGATCGGTGAGCTTGAACTCGTGAACCAGCTCCTGCTCGGTGGAGGTGATGCAACGGGGGTTCTTGCACTTCAGCACGCCCACCACACGCTCCGGCAGAGCCAGATGCCGACGCTCGGCAACCTGACCGTCACGGACGATATTTACCGTGATGCCGGGATCCATGTAACCCAGCACGTCAAAGTCAATGTCCATGATCTGACCAATCTTGATGATGTCCTTGCGGCCCATCTTGGGGCTTTCCGCCCGTTCGATCATGGCAACGGTGCAGTTGAGCTTGTTCAGCTCCAGAATCTTGTAGATCTCCATGCCACGGCCGGCGGTGATGTGGTCCAGCACGATGCCGTCCTTGATCTGTCCGATAATCATACGGTCACCTCCAGCAGCTTCATAATCAGCGCAGCGCGCATGAATTTACCGTTGAGAACCTGATCAAAATAGCAGGCTCTGGGGTCATCGTCCACCTTGACACTGATCTCATTGACACGGGGCAGGGGATGCATGATGGTCAGATCCGCCTTGGCAGGAATCAGCTTATCGGGGGTCAGGATGTAGGTGTCACGGAGGCGGATATAGTCGGCCTCATTGAAGAAGCGCTCGCCCTGAACACGGGTCATGTACAGAACATCCAGCTCGGGCATAACTTCTTCCATGTCGGTGACTTCCTTGTAGGGGATGCCGTGGGGCTCCAGCTCATCGGTGATGATGTACTGGGGAATCTTCAGCTCCTCAGGGGAGATGAACACGAACTTCACACCGGGGTAACGAGCCATAGCACCCACCAGAGAGTGGACGGTGCGGCCGAACTTCAGGTCGCCGCAGAGGCCGATGGTCAGGTTCTCGAAGGTGTGCTTTTTGCGCCAAATGGTCAGCAGGTCAGCCAGAGTCTGGGTGGGGTGGTTGTGACCGCCGTCGCCGGCATTGATCACGGGAACACCGGCCTTCCGGGCGGCGACCATGGGAGCGCCTTCCTTGGGATGACGCATGGCGATGATGTCGGCGTAGCAACCCACCACACGGGTGGTATCAGCGACGCTTTCGCCCTTAGCGGCGGAAGAGGAGCTGGCCTCGCTGAAGCCCAGCACACTGCCGCCCAGCTCCAGCATCGCCGCCTCAAAGCTCAGACGGGTACGGGTGGAGGGCTCGAAAAACAGCGTTGCCAGCTTCTTGCCACGGCAAACATCGGCATATTTCTTGGGGTTGGCGATCATGTCCTCGGCGGTGGCGATCAGCTCGTCCAGCTCCTGCAGGCTCAGATCGGTAATGTTCAGTACACTTCTCATGCCTTTGCTCCGTTCACGGCCAGATAATTCTTGATACGGTTGACGTTTTCTTCGTTGGCAGGATCCACGCTGAGGTACTCGATGATGTCATACACATCCACCACGGAGTACACGGGGAAGCCAAACTCTTCCTCAACCTCAGCCATGGCGGACTTGTCGGTCTTGCCCTTTTCCTTGCGGTCGACCATGACGAAGGTGGCGGCCACCTTCACGCCCTCCAGATTGCCCAAAATAGCCATGCTCTCACGGATGGCGGTACCGGCGGTGATGACATCCTCCACGATGACCACTTCCTCGCCAGCCTGAGGCACATAGCCCACGAACACGCCGCCTTCGCCGTGATCCTTGGCTTCCTTCCGGTTGAAGAAGAAGGGAACGTCCAGACCGTTCTTGCTCAGGGCAACAGCGGCGGACACGGCAATGGAAATGCCCTTGTAGGCAGGGCCGTACAGGACGGTCTTCTTGTTGCCCACCTTGTCAAAGTAGGCCTTGGCGTAAAATTCGCCCAGCTTGGCGATCTCGTCACCGGTCTTGATCATGCCGGCATTGATGAAGTAGGGGATCTTACGGCCGGACTTGGCGGTGAAATCACCGAATTTCAGCACACCTGCGCTCTGCAGGAATTGGATAAATTCTCTCTTGTAGGCTTCCATGATGGTTCTCCTTTTCAATCGCAGAATTCTGCTACGCAGCGCTCATAAGCGGCTACGGGGTCAGCGGCGGCGGTGATGGGACGGCCAACCACGATGTAGTCAGAGCCGATGGCCTTGGCCTGGGCGGGAGTCATGACGCGCTTCTGGTCGCCCACTTCACCGTCAGCAAAGCGGACACCGGGGGTGATGGTCAAAAAGCCTTCGCCGCAGCGGTCGTGTACCTTGCCAGCTTCCAGAGGAGAGCAGACAATGCCGTCCAGACCTGCGTTCTTGGCAGTTTCGGCGTAGTGCATGACTACTTCATCAATGGGCTTCTCGATGAGAATGTCCTTCTCCAAAGCCTCCTGGTCGGTGGAGGTCAGCTGGGTCACGGCGATCAGCAGAGGACGGCTGCCGTCCTCCCGGGTCAGACCTTCCAGTGCGCCCTTCATCATGGCGGTGGCACCGGCGGCGTGGAGGTTGGTGATGTCCACATCCAGGCGGCTCAGCACATTCATTGCCTTCTTGACGGTGTTGGGGATGTCGTGGAGCTTCAGATCCAGGAAGATCTTGTGGCCACGGGCCTTGATCTGCCGGACAATGCTGGGGCCTTCGGCGTAGTACAGCTCCATGCCGATCTTCACGAAGGGCTTGCGGCCGGTGAACTTGTCCAGAAACGCAAAGGTCTGCTCAGCGCTGGCGAAGTCGCAGGCTACGATTACATCTTTTCCCATAATTGAACGCCTCCTATAATATCTTTCAAATTCTCGATTCTGTATTTTTCCATCACCCGGGGCAGATCGTTGATGATGTCCCGGCAGATGTAGGGATTGACCAGATTAGCGGCACCCACCTCAACAGCGGTGGCACCGGCCATCATCATTTCGATCACATCCTCGGCGGAGCTGACGCCGCCCATGCCAATGACGGGAACCTTTACTGCCTGCGCTACCTGGTACACCATCCGCACAGCCACCGGGAAGATGGCGCTGCCGGAGAAACCGCCCATGGTGTTGGCGATGACGGGACGGCGGCGGTTCAGGTCGATACGCATGCCCAGCATGGTGTTGATCAGACTGATGCCGTCGGCGCCGGCCTCCTCGCAGGCCTTGGCGATGGACACAATGTCGGTAACGTTGGGGCTGAGTTTGATGATCACGGGCTTGGTGGTAACTGCCTTGACAGCTTTTGTCACCGCAGCGGCGGCCTCGGGGGAAGTGCCGAAGCTCATGCCACCGCCGTGGTCGTGGGGGCAGGAAACATTCACTTCCAGCCAGCCCACCTGCTCCTGCTTATCCAGCTTTTCGCAGGTGTAGGCGTAATCTTCAATGGAAAAGCCGCTGACATTGGCCATCACCGGCTTGTGGAAGCATTTTTTCAGCTCCGGCAGCTCGTGGCTGATAACCTTGTCCACGCCGGGATTCTGCAGACCCACGGCGTTGATCATGCCGGCGGTGCATTCTGCGATGCGAGGGGTAGGATTGCCGAAGCGGGCATCCTTGGTGGTACCCTTGAAGGAGAAGGTGCCAAGACAGTTAATGTCGTACAGCTCCGCAAATTCGTAGCCGTAGCCGAAGGTTCCGGAGGCGGGGATCACCGGGTTATCCAGCTCGATGCCGCACAGATTGACCTTTAATTGTTCCACAGCAGCTCCTCCTTTCGCATCACGGGGCCTTCCTTGCAGATGCGCTTGTAGCCGGTGATGGTCTTGCAGGAGCAGCCCATGCAGGCGCCGAAGCCGCAGCCCATCCGCTCCTCAAAGCTCATCTGACCGGAGGTGGTGGTTGCCTTGAACACGGCCTTCAGCATAGGCTCCGGGCCACAGGTGTAGAAGTGGGTATAGTTTTCAGGCAGTGCATTTGTGACGAAGCCCTTTACACCGTAGCTTCCGTCCACGGTGGTCACGGTGACATCGCAGCCCAGTGCCTTAAATTCTTCTTCGTAGAAAATCTCGGTTTTTGTGTTAAAACCAAGGATAACGGAAACTTTTTTGCCCTCTGCGCCCAGCTTCTTTGCCAGATTGTACATGGGAGGTACGCCCACGCCGCCACCGATGAGCAGAGGAAACTCCCCGGCGCAGGTCAGGTCGTAGCCGTTACCCAGACCGGTAAGAATATCCAGTCGGTCGCCGGAGATCATATTCTGCATCTGTGCAGTACCCTTACCCACGACCTTATAAATGATGGTCAGGGTGGTAGCATCGTAGTCGCAGACGGAGATGGGCCGCCGGAGGAACTTGCCCTCCAGAGCGATATTCACAAACTGACCGGGTGCGGTGATGGCAGAGGTATCTCCACCGAGAACCATCTTCATCACATCTCGGGTCAGGGGAGTGTTGTCCAAAACGGTAAAAATGGATTGTTTCATACTGTCTCCTTGCGTAAGTAAAACAGATTGTAGATATGCTGTCATTGCGAGCCAGTGCCTACTGGCTCGCAATGAATGATTTATTAAGCATCAATGGTAGAAATGGTCAGGGTGGTTTCTTCCAGAACGTCCAGCAGGACCTTGATGGTATCCAGCGCGGTGAACAGAGTCACGTTGTACTCGGTGGAGATCTGACGAATCTGGATGCCGTCATTCTCGCTGGAGCCGGGATCCTTGGTGTTGATCACGTAAGCGATGTGACCCTGACGCAGAGCATTGGGGATCTCGTCGCTACCCTCGCTGATCTTCTTCAGGGCGTGGGTACGGATGCCGTTTTCCTTCAGGAACTTGGCGGTGCCGGTGGTAGCCTGGATGTTGAAGCCCAGGTTGTAGAACCGGCGCATCAGGGGCAGAGCCTCCTCCTTATCCCGGTCGGCAATGGTGGCCAGCACGGTGCCGTAGTTCTGCAGGTGCATACCGGATGCCTGCAGAGCCTTGTAGAGCGCTCTGTTCATGGTGCTGTCGTAGCCGATGGCTTCGCCGGTGGACTTCATTTCGGGGGACAGATATGCGTCCAGACCACGGATCTTGTTGAAGGAGAACACGGGAGCCTTGACATACCAGCGCTCCTTCTCGTCGGGGTAGATGTCAAACAGACCCAGCTCTTTCAGGCTCTTGCCCAGAATGACCTCGGTGGCGATGTCTGCCAGGGAGTAACCGGTGGCCTTACTCAGGAAGGGAACGGTACGGGAGGAACGGGGGTTGACCTCGATGATGAACACGTTGTCATCCTTGTCCACGATGAACTGGATGTTGTACAGACCGATGATGCCGATGCCCAGACCCAGCTTCTTGGCGTACTGCAGGATGATGCCCTTGACCTTGTCGCTGATGGAGAAGGGGGGATACACGCTCATGGAGTCGCCGGAGTGAACGCCGGTGCGTTCCACCAGCTCCATGATGCCGGGAACAAACACGTTACGGCCGTCGCAGATGGCATCGATCTCCACCTCACGACCCTGAATATACTTGTCAACCAGGACGGGCTTGTCCTCGTCGATTTCAACGGCGGTGCGCAGGTAGTGACGCAGCTGCTCTTCGTTGGCAACGATCTGCATAGCACGGCCGCCCAGCACGAAGGAAGGACGCACCAGAACAGGATAACCAATTTCAGCAGCGGCAGCGATGCCGTCTTCAATCTTGGTAACGGCACGGCCCTTGGGCTGAGGAATGTTCAGTTCGGACAGCAGCTTTTCAAAGGCATCGCGGTTTTCTGCACG
>JAZONA010000098.1:0-7429 GCA_045654265.1 Faecousia sp. | reverse complement strand
CCACAGAACGACATGGCTACGGATCCGACTTCAAACCCCCGGTAGGGTCGCAAGACCCTACCGTTGTTTTATCCGGTGTACCATTTGGAGGTACACTTATTTTTTTACAATAAAGCGGATCCAAGTGCCTTTTTGCCAGCGGATCTGCATGGCTACAGCACGGAAGAATTCGTCCATGCCCAGACCCAGCCAGATGCCAACCAGACCCCAGCCAAACCGGATACCCAGCAGCCAGGACAAACCCACGCTGAAAAACCACATGGAAAACAGTCCCACATACAGCGGATACCGTACATCGCCTGCGGCGCGCAGCGCATTGACCAGCACCAAATTCCGGCTCCGGCCCAGCTCCAGCAGAATATCCGCAACCAGAACCGCCATACCCAGCTTGACAATCTGGGGATTCAGCAGAGTCAGCAGGGGGTAGCCGATGGCAATGAGGATACCCAGAACCACCATGGCCATCAAGGTGGAGACCCGGGTGGAGAACATCGCCAGTTTTTTGGCTTCGTCGGTGGTGCCTTTGCCCACCTCCCAGCCGATGATGATGGATGTGCCCTGACCCAGAGCCATGGACAGCAGATATACGAAGGTGACGATGGTGTTGATCAGCGTATAGGTGTCCACCGCTGCGGCAGACAAGGAGTTGATCATCGCCATGACCACGATTTTGGACAGCGTGTAGGAGATCTGCTCGCCTGCGGCGGGACTGCCGATGGCTACGACGGACTTGATGCTTTTCCAGGTGTTTTTCCAATGGATACGCAGGGACATACCCTTCAGCACGAAGAAGAACGTATAAATGCCGCCGGCTACACAAGCCAGGCACTTACTCACCACCGTGGCGATGGCAGCGCCGGAAACACCCAACTTGGGGAAGATCCACACGCCGTAGATCAGCAGGACATTCAACCCCACATTGACCAGATTCATTATCACCGAGAAGATCATGGATGCGGTGGTCTTGCCGTGGGTACGAATTACGGTGGAGAAGGTCATCGCCAGCATCTGCATCCACAGGAAACCGCCGACGATTCGCATATATTCCGCGCAGTACGTCCGATGCTCCGGATTGACCCGCATCAAATCCAGCAGAATATCGGTGCCGAACACCGCGGCCAGACTGAACATCACACCGAGCAGCACATTGACCATCAACGCACCGATAATCAGGGGCTGCTTTTCCTTCAGGGATTTGCCTGCGCCGATGTACTGGGCAAGCAGGATGCCGGTACCGGCGGTGATGATGTTGGATAGCACCTGAAACAGACCGAGAATCTGGTTCACGTTGCCCACCGCGCCGGTGGCGTTGGTATCGAAGTTGTTGAGCATCAAGGTGTCCACACTGCCGATGACGGAGTAGAGAATCAACTCCAAAAACAGCGGCCAGGTCAGTTTGAAAAGCTGCCTGCGACGGGACAGATTGGTTTCAGTCATAAAAATACCTCGTAATATGTCATTCGTACACATTGTATCGTAAAAATTGGAAAAATCAATAGGAAAAACAGAGAGAATGTGAATAAACAGTTAAGAAATCAAAGTAAATAAAGGCAAAATCTGCATATTTGTAAGGGAAAACGTATTCTCCTTGCTTTTTTGGTTTCGCCGTGATAAAATGAAACAAAATCATTTTATGTCGAAGGAGGGGCTGGTATGAAGCGGCTATGCTTACTGCTGGTTTTGTTGCTTTGCTGTGGGCTTTTTGCACTGCCTGTATCAGCCCGAAGCAGCGCTGAATTTATAGAGATTGAAGCCAACGTGGATCCCAACGGAACCTGCCTTGTGGAAATGACGGTAGATGTGACCTTCGATTCCGGAGTTGATGATCCCAAATTTCCCATCCCCGCTGATGCGACTGAAATTTCTCTCAATGGCGGTCCTGCCAACACCAGTACTCGTGGTCAGATCACATGGATCTCCTTGAAGCGAGTGGGGGATGGCACCTTTCACCTGCGCTATCGCCTGCCTGCGGTGATCGCAACAGCCGAGAAAAAGGGCCCGATGATGCTGAATATGCCCCTTTTGTCCGGTTTTTCCTATCCGATTGACGATTTGCAGATCAAAATTACATTCCCGAATGAAGTCACCGGTGAGCCGGATTTTGTCAGCGGTTACTACCAAAGCAATACCATGGCCATTCTCCAGACCCATGTGGAGGGGAATGTGATTTACGGATCTGCGCAAGATTTGATGGATCATGAAAGCTTAAGCCTGACCATGGAAGTGGATGAAAAGATGTTCCCGAATGCGGCCAATCGGGCCCGTGTTCTGGGGCTTATGGATCTGGCTGTGGCGTTGGCTGTTGTGCTGGCAGCGGTGTACTATCTGGCGTTTATGCGGCCCAAGCTACCCAAGCACAGAGTCTGGGTCACGGCACCGGATGGCGTTACCCCGGGTAATACGCCCTTGTGGCTCCGGGGTGGGAAAGTCGATTTTAGCATGATGGTGGTCACTTGGGCGCAGCTTGGATATTTGCGTATCCAGGTGGACGACAGTGGCCGGATACTGCTGCACAAGCGCATGGAAATGGGTAACGAGCGCAGTGGCTTTGAATGCAAATGCTTCCGTAACCTATTTGGCCGCCGCCGTGTAGTAGATGGAACCGGATATCACTATGCGCAGCTTTGCCGGATTGTCAATAAAAAACGCCCGCAATTCCGGGAGGTTTACCGGAAAAGCTTTGGAAATCCCTATGTTTTCTGGGTTTTGTGTATGCTGCCGGGCGTTTTGGGCGGCATTCTTATCGCCACGGGCTTTGCGGCACATTCGATTTTCTTACGCATTTTTATGGGACTGTTGATGGCGGTGCTGTCGGCACTGATCCATCACATGGGCGCACGACTCTGGGAGCGGAATAAGCTTACTTTGTATATTGGGTTGGGTGCATCGGCACTGTGGCTGCTGCTGGGTATTTTGTCCGGAAAATGGCTGTCTGCCGTGATGCTGACTCTGTTACAGACATTGGCAGGTTTTGCCGGATCTTTGGGCGGTAAGCGAACCGAGCCAGGTCAGCATGCATTTGAGCAACTTCTGGGACTGCGGCGGTACATGTGTACGGTGTCCAAGGCTGAGCTACAGCTGGTTTTGAAGCAGAATCCGTCCTATTTCCACGATATGGTGCCGTATGCATTGGCGATGAATGCGGACGAGATGTTTGCCCGACGGTATGGCCGGCTGCGACTTCCGGAATGTACATGGCTGGTCAGTGGTGTTCGCGGTCAGATCTCTGCGGTGGAGTGGGCAAAGCTCCTGCGTGCAGCGGTGAATACTCTGGATCACCGTGCCAAGCGGCTCCCTCTGGAACGACTCATCAGCAAATAAATAATTAAATCCCCCTGCTGTAGCATAGCTAAGCAGGGGGATTTTGACGGTTATTGCATAGACATAGTGCGCTTTTTGGCTTTTTTGTCCATCAGGAACCAGGGGAGATAAGCCAGCAGGAACAGTGCGGTGACGGCTGCGGCCATGATCAGAATCCGCAGAGCAAAGTTGGGAGGCAGAATGTCGAGAATGGATGGCGTATCCTCCGGCTTTGCCATGAACAGATAGTTGGCACCGGGCCCAATGAGGCTGTTGGCCCAGTAGGCGATGGCTGCCAGAACGAGTATAGCGGCGTAGGCTTTGCATATGGATTTGATGTTGGGGCGCATTTTGTGGACAAAAATCATATAGAAAATGGCGATGTAGCCCAGCAGATGTTCTGCCCAGAACTGGTAGTAACGGAAACGGGTAGGGCCCGTATAGGAGATAACTGTAGGTGTGATCAGGGCAAAGATGGTACCGGAAAAAGCCCAGAAGTAGCAAATATCGAAGAGGGTCTGCGACTTGCACAGCACCAGAAAGCTACTGAATACCACCACCCAGCCACAGACTGTGATAGGCAGATGATCCGCCGGGTTGGGGCCCAAAGCAGGAATGGCAACGAGCCGCCAATAGTAGGACATTTCACTGCAAATCAGCAAAAAAGCCAGAAAATACCGGAAGAGATGTTCCTGCTTCATATTCCGGAGCTTATCTCGAAAATAAAAAATCAGAAAAATAACGCCTATAGCCACGCAAATAGGCAAAAAATGAGCCAAAGAAAAATTGGTGAATTCTACGGTTTCTCCCTGACCTAAAAAGTATTTTAGAAAATCTAGCATGATGGAACCTCCTTTGCAATCGTTTCCGATTATATCACAAATTACATAAAACGACAAGATTGGTTTTTAGCAGGTTAAAAAGTTGAGGAATGGATTTAAAAATTACCAATTATTGTATACCTATGCGGAATATTTAACATATTTTTTGCAAAAAAGCCCCGATGGCTCTTCCATTTTGAAAACGAATATGTTATAATTCTTGTATACATGTTTCAAGGGGGTATCCTCATGCCGCGTACAAGCAACAAGGCCAATGAAATACTGGATTATGTAAACCAATTTATCCAAGAGAATGGCTATGCACCTTCCATCCGGGAGATTGGCGCGGCTGTTGGTCTGCGCTCTACCGCCTCCGTCACCTACCACCTGCGTTCTCTGCAGGAGAAGGGCGCACTCCAGTCCTCCGGAGCCAAGGGTCGCAAGCGGGCTCTGGTTACCAGCGTCCGCCCCGGTCAGATCCCGGTCATCGGCGTGGTCACCGCTGGTGTACCCATTCTCGCTTTCGAAAATCAGGAGGGAACCATTGCTTGGGATGGCGATCCCAGCTGTTTCGCCCTGCGCGTCAAGGGTGACAGCATGATCAATGCCGGTATTCACGATGGGGACATGGTTGTTGTCCGTCCTCAGCCTACGGCCAATGACGGTCAGATCGTGGTTGCCCGGATCGGCGATGAAGCCACCGTCAAGCGTCTGAGCCGCCGCAATGGCGAGATCTGGCTTCTGCCCGAAAACGATGCCTATGCCCCCATCGACGGCTCCGAAGCGGAGCTGATTGGTCTGGTGAAGGCTCTGGTCAGAAAATATTGAGTAAAAGCCCACGCCATCCGGCGTGGGCTTTCATATTTGCCGTTATTGCTAGGCGGCTTATTCTTTTTCTTTTTCCTGCTTCCGCTTGCGGCGTATGGAGGCGCGGATGATCAGCACGATCCCCACGGCGATGATGGCGAAGGGCAGCAGGTAGGGGATCGCGGAGATCATGAAGATCACGAACTCCTGGCAGAACACCCACATATTCTTCACGGCGGTGACAAAGCCGTTACCCAGCCGTGCCCAGAATCCGGGCTTGACCGTGGGAGTCAACTCCTTGACTTCGGAAATGGACAGCTCCACGGTGCCGTAGTCCACCAGATTGTCGTAAAGGCGAAGCTGAGAGGTGACCTTCTCCAGCTCGGTGCGAACCTCGGTCAGCCGCTTTTCCAGCTCCAGAAGCTCGGAAAGGTTTGCCGCCTCATCGATCAGCGCCAGCAGTCGGGCTTCCTCTGCTTGGAGCGCCTTCATGCGGCTTTCGGTAGCTACGTAATTCAGGGTCACGTCCTCGGTGCTCTCGCTGGTAGAGGTGACGTTGCTCTTGCCCTCCACATGGGCAACGAAGCCGTCCAGCTTTTCCGCCGGGATGCGGATGGTCAGGGTAGCATGGCGGGAGCGGGTTTCGCCGGAGTAGCTGCTGCCGGAATAAACCTCCCGGTTTTCCATGTAGCCGCCCAGCTCGGTGACCTTGGCGTTGATGTCGGAGAGGAGTGCGTCCAGGTCACGGGTTTCAGCGTTCATGTTGATGCGGCGAATGAGCTTGCGGTCGGTAACAGCGGATTCGGCGGCTTCGTAGTCGTCGTAGACGCCGGGCTCCTGAGGCATGGCGGCGTTGTAATCCATACTCATTTCAGATTTTCCGCAGGCGGCGAGCAGGGATGCCACCATCAGCAGGGTGAGAAGCAATGCGAATAGATTTCTGCGTTTCATGGTCGTTCCTCCTTTATTTAGTTGGAAAATGCCGTAGTCGGCGATGGTTTTTGGCCACTTTTAGTATAGCATTTTCCCAATAAATAGGCAACTACAAAAGAGTTACAATGCTTTTTTGCAAAAAAATCGGAAAAATTCCACAAAATTTAGAAAAAGGTTTGCTTTTTGTGATTTGGCGTGGTATACTATCTGCGCCGAAATGGCAAATATGTAAATTATGAGCAAAAATGCTCTTAAAGAAAGGAAAGGGGTATTCAACAATGCACAAGTATGTTTACCTGTTCACCGAGGGCAACGGCTCCATGCGTGAGCTGCTGGGCGGCAAGGGCGCTAACCTGGCCGAGATGACCAACATTGGTCTGCCTGTCCCTCAGGGCTTCACCATCTCCACCGAAGCCTGCACCAAGTATTACGAGGACGGCCGTCAGATCAATGCTGACATCCAGGCCGAGATCATGGAGTATGTCGACAAGCTGGAAGCCATCACCGGCAAGAAGTTTGGCGACAAGGAGAACCCCCTGCTGGTTTCCGTTCGCTCCGGCGCCCGTGCTTCCATGCCCGGTATGATGGACACCATCCTGAACCTGGGTCTGAACGAGGACGTGGTTGAGGTTATGGCTGCCAAGTCCGGCAACCCCCGTTGGGCTTACGACTGCTACCGCCGCTTTATCCAGATGTACTCCGACGTCGTCATGGAAGTGGGCAAGAAGTACTTCGAGATCCTCATCGACGAGATGAAGGAAGCCAAGGGTGTCACCCTGGACGTTGACCTGACCGCCGAGGATCTGAAGGAGCTGGCTAACCAGTTCAAGGCCGAGTACAAGAACAAGATCGGCGCTGACTTCCCCTCCGATCCCAAGGAGCAGCTGATGGGCGCTGTCCAGGCTGTGTTCCGTTCCTGGGACAACCCCCGTGCTAACATCTACCGCCGTGAGAACGACATCCCCTACTCCTGGGGTACTGCCGTTAACGTTCAGTCCATGGCCTTCGGCAACATGGGCGATGACTGCGGCACCGGCGTTGCTTTCACCCGTGACCCCGCTACCGGCGCTAAGGGCCTGATGGGCGAGTTCCTGACCAACGCTCAGGGCGAGGACGTCGTTGCCGGCGTTCGTACTCCCATGCCCATCTCCGAGATGGCTGACAAGTTCCCCGAGGCTTTCGCACAGTTCACTAACGTGTGCGCAATCCTTGAGGATCACTACCGCGATATGCAGGACATGGAGTTTACCGTTGAAAACGGCAAGCTGTATATGCTGCAGACCCGTAACGGCAAGCGTGCCGCTCCTGCCGCTCTGAAGATCGCTTGCGATCTGGTGGACGAAGGCATGATCGATGAGAAGAAGGCCGTGGCTATGATCGAGCCCCGTAACCTGGATACCCTGCTGCATCCCCAGTTCGACACCGCTGCTCTGAAGGCTGCTGCTCCCATCGGTAAGGCTCTGCCCGCTTCCCCCGGCGCTGCTGCTGGTAAGATCGTCTTCACCGCTGAAGACGCTAAGGAGAAGTCGGAGGCCAAGCGGGCTTAGGAAGACAATTACTGCCTTCAA
>JAZONA010000097.1:0-4254 GCA_045654265.1 Faecousia sp. | reverse complement strand
ATCTGGCGCTTGGCGTCCCGCTCGGCCGCGGCTTGTCTTTTATCGTACAGTTTTTTGCCCTTACACAGACCCACATTCACTTTCACACGACTGCCCTTCAGGTAAACGGACAGCGGAATCAGAGAATACCCGTCCTGCTTGTCCTTGCCAAATAGCCGCATGATCTCCCGCTTGTGCATCAGCAGTCGCCGGGGACGACGGGGATCCACATTGAATCGGTTGCCGTGATCGTAAGGGGAGATGTGCATCTGGTTCAGCAGAAGCTGGCCGTCTTTGATGCCGCACCATGCGTCCTTCAGGTTCAATGTGCCCTGACGGATGGATTTGACTTCTGTGCCCACCAGCTCAATGCCGGCTTCCATTTCTTCCTCAACGAAGTATTCGTGATAGGCTTCCCGGTTTCGGGCCATGACTTTGATACCTTGCTTTTCCAGAACGCTCACCTCCTATTCCTAGCTATTATACCATCTGTGTCAAGTCAATCAAACAGGAATTTTTCCAGTTCTTTTGTCGAATGGAATGTAAAATTGCAAAGCGCACTCATCTGCGCCTGAACCTGAGGGGATTCGAGGCGGCTCCAACCGGCGAAGGCAATATCCACTCCGGCGGCAGAGGCCATATCATAGCCGGTTTTCAGGTCGTCCACCATCAAAAGCTGAGAAGGGGATAGCTGAAAGTGCTCCATGATTGCCTGCAACGGATAGGGATTGGGCTTTCTTTGCTCCCGGGGGTCATCGCAGGAGAAAATCAGATCCGGCTCCAGGCCAATGTGCATCCGATAATCCCGCAGGATGTTTTCTCTGCTGGAAAGGGAAGCGACACACACCAAGCCGCCACGGCGCTTTTGTTCCTCAATAATTTCCTTGATGCCTTCGTAGGCAGGGGGGATGTGGGTTTTGGCGTATTCCTTCCACATGGTATATTCTTCAAAAAGCTCTTCCTCAGTAAAACCGTAGCGAATCCGCAAAAACTCGGTAAATTCGCAACGGAAGCACCAGTCAACGAATTCTTGGTAGCCCATAGTTTCACCGGGACGGAATTTTTCCAGAGACAGCAGAAAGCAGGGATAATTCACGGTTACTTCGCTTCGCACCACAGTATCATCGTGGTCAAGCACCAGACAAGGATATTTCAGCATGGAATCACCTCCGATTGGCCCTATTATATCAACAAAAAGCAAAATCCGCAACCTGTAAATTCCTCTTGCTATTATAGAACAGATGTGCTATAATATAGAAAAAGCAAGGAGGGGAGTACATGGAACAGAAAAATTGCCCGGTGGACGTGATTTCCATGTGCTCCGCCGGTGGGGAGATCCGCCCGTTGCGCCTGCGGATGGAGGACGATCAGCATCAGCTTCTACGGGTGGATATTGATGAGGTAGTGAGCATTAAGCAGGTGCAGTATGTGGGAATCGAAGCGCTGATTTTTCTGTGCCGTGCTGTGGTGCAGGAAAAGCGGTGGCTGTTTGAGCTGAAATACACTATCCGTACCCATAGCTGGTGCCTGATGCGGAGGGTATACTGATGGCTGAGCGGGTGATATTTCATGTGGACGCCAATTCGGCGTTCCTGAGTTGGACGGCGGCTTACCGGGTGAAGGTGCTGGGGGAATCAGTGGATTTACGGGAGATCCCGGCGGTGGTTGCCGGAGATACGGAGTCCCGGCACGGCATAATTTTGGCCAAAAGCACACCATGCAAAAAATACGGCGTTCAAACCGGTGAACCACTGTTTCAGGCCAAGGAAAAATGCCCGAATTTGACGGTAGTCGCTCCGGATTATGAGCTGTATGTGCAGGCATCCCGGAAATTTGTGGAGATGCTTCGGCAGTTTAGCCCCAAGGTGGAGCAGTATTCCATCGATGAAGCGTGGGTGGACATGACCGGCACGGAGCGGCTGTGGGGCTCACCCCGGCTGGCGGCAGAGAAGATGCGAAAAAGAATCTGGGAGGAGCTGGGCTTTACGGTGAACGTGGGGATTTCCTCCAATAAATTGCTGGCAAAAATGGCCGGGGATTTTGAAAAGCCCAACAAGGTGCATACGCTGTTTCCAGAGGAAGTGGAGAGGAAAATGTGGCCGCTTCCGGTGCGGGATCTGTTTTTGGTAGGCGCCAAGACGGAGCAGAAGCTGAACCGTCTGGGGATCTACACCATTGGCGATTTGGCAAAGGCAGATGGTGCGCTGATCCGGCGGAAGCTGGGCAAGCACGGGGAAACGGTGTGGCATTTCGCCAACGGACGCAACGCCGATGCTGTGACCCCTGAGCCTGCGGAAAATAAGGGCTACGGTAACTCTGTGACCACGCCTCAGGATGTACTCACCCATCAGCAGGGACATCAGGTGCTGTTGAGTCTTTGCGAAACGGTGGCTATGCGGATGCGCCGGGATGGGCAATGTGGCCGGTGCGTGTCGGTGCATCTGCGCACCAATGGCTTTGAGCATGCTTCCCATCAGATGCTTTTGCATGGCGCCACAAATATTACCGGAGAAATATTTGAAGCGGCTTGCAAGGTCTTTGACGAGTTGTGGGATGGGGTCACGCCCTTGCGGCAGGTGGGGGTACAGATGACCAGGCTAAGCCATGAACCATACCAGCAGTATGATCTGTTTTCTGGGTTGAGTCCCCGACAGTATGAGCGCAAGCTCCGTCTGGATGAAACGGTGGATGCCTTGCGGGATAAATTCGGGGAGGATATTATCCGCCGGGGGAAGTTTGCCCAAAGTCCCGGGGAGCATATGGCCGGCGGTTTGGATAAAGCTCGACGCACCGGTATCACCAAGCCGCTCCCACGGGAAGCAATATAATATTTACCCTTGATTTTTTTGAATTTTATCGTATGATGAAAAGAAAAATCACAGGAGCAAAATTTATGAATCAAAACAAGTGGGTCAGCATTTGGGGCAATGCGGTGAGCATCGCAGAAAACCGCCCGGAGCGATATGCCAAGGACATCACTCTGCGTTATCCCATTCACGTTCCCTTTGACGGGGAAGCCATGCGCCTGACCTTTGACAATTACTGCGGCACCGAACCGGTAACCTTGAATA
Organism: Faecousia sp.; assembly: GCA_045654265.1. Lineage (GTDB taxonomy): Bacteria > Bacillota > Clostridia > Oscillospirales > Oscillospiraceae > Faecousia. Next base: position 1,204 of record JAZONA010000097.1, on the reverse strand, counting down.
AAGTTACCGTATTTTACGGCGGCCGGTTCTATCCCGTTCGCTTTGGTTCCAGCACAAAGGTGACCATTGGGGCAAAAGGCCGGGTGGAGTCTGATCCCTTTGCTATTTCTGTCAAAGCCGGGGAAGTGGTGCAGGTCAGCTTCTATCTGGCAGATTTCACCCTGATGCGCAGTGTGGTGTTCACCTGTGGGCCGCTGTCCGAGGGCTTGTACGCCAACGGCGATGAAACGGAAAATCCCAATATCAGCATCGAAACCTCCCGAAAGACCCATCTTTTCTACTTTTTGAGCAATGTTTCTGTACTTACCGAGGAGAAAAATCGTACCATTGTCTGCTATGGTGACTCTATCACTGCTCAGGATTGGCCGGATTATCTGGCTCTGCGGTGCTTTGAAGAAGGCCATAACCATACCGGCATCATCCGCCGTGCCACCTCCGGTTCCCGGATTCTCCGGGAGTACAGCTGCCTGACTTACGAATCCTACGGACTCATGGGCAGCAACCGCTTCCACCACGAGGTTCCCACCGATGGTGCGGACACGGTGATCATCCAGCAGGGCATCAATGACATTATTCATCCGGTAGGGGAGCAGGTCAATATTTTCCGCCCCATGAGCGATTTGCCAACGGTGGAGCAGCTTATTGAGGGACTGAAAACTTACATAAAGCAAGCTAGAAGCTATGGCTATAAGGTCTATGTGGGTACGCTTCTGCCTATGGGCGGCTGGCGTACCGATGCGCCCTTCCGTCAGGAAATGCGCCATGCCTACAACGATTTTATCCGTACCACAGACATGATCGACGGCTGTATTGATTTCGATAAAGCCCTCCGTGACCCGGAAAATCTCGACTGGTTCCTGCCGGAATTTGACTCCGGTGACCATCTGCATCCCAGTGCCGCCGGCTATCGTCGCATGGCTATGGAGATTCCCCCGGAGTTGCTGAAGTAAATCTTTCTCAGCTCTGAAAAAATATGCAAATATTCTGCAAACCCCTTGAATATTCATTTAATCTGTGTTATTATACATTTTGACGGTGCAGTATCCTAGTCAGAATGGCCATCTTCCAGGAAGGGCCTAAAAATCCTTTGAAGGGCACATCGATGAAGTCCCTGGTGTCTGCTTTTTACGCCCAGTTTAGGGTGGATGCTGGGGGTTAAGGATCCCGGGCGCGCTCCAATGGCATGGGGCATACGACCCGGTTT
>JAZONA010000096.1:0-16926 GCA_045654265.1 Faecousia sp. | reverse complement strand
AACACGTTCATCTTAACGGTGTCCTCCAGGGACAGGTTGGGGTACTTCAGGCCGATGGTGGGAGCAACCACGGGAACGTAGTTGGGATCCTCAGCACCGCAGGTACCACAAGTGCCATTGGCGAAGCTGTGACCCAGAGCGTCTACGTAGTCAGCAACGTAGCTGTCGCCGCAATCACAGGTGTAAGTGGTGTAGCCCTTGTCCTCGCAGGTAGGAGCGGTGACAACTGCCTGATACTCATGACCCAGAGCAGCGATTTCCTCAGTGTAGGTATCGCCACAAGTGCCGCAGGTGAAGGTCTTCACACCGGCATCGGTGCAGGTGGGCTCGGTGGTTACGACGCCATCATCATAGCTGTGACCCAGAGCGGCTACTTCGTCAGCAATGTAGCTGTTGCCGCAATCACAGGTGTAAGTGGTGTAGCCCTTGTCCTCGCAGGTAGGAGCGGTGACAACTGCCTGATACTCATGACCCAGAGCAGCGATTTCCTCAGTGTAGCTGTCGCCACAAGTGCCGCAGGTGAAGGTCTTCACACCGGCATCGGTGCAGGTGGGTTCGGTGGTCACAACGCCATTATAGCTGTGACCCAGAGCGGCTACTTCGTCAGCAACGTAGCTGTTGCCGCAATCACAGGTGTAAGTGGTGTAGCCCTTGTCCTCGCAGGTAGGAGCGGTGACAACTGCCTGATACTCATGACCCAAAGCAGCGATTTCCTCAGTGTAGGTATCGCCACAAGTGCCGCAGGTGAAGGTCTTCACACCGGCATCGGTGCAGGTGGGTTCGGTGGTCACAACGCCATCATCATAGCTGTGACCCAGTGCGTCCACATAGTCAGCAACGTAGCTGTTGCCGCAATCACAGGTGTAAGTGGTGTAGCCCTTGTCCTCGCAGGTAGGAGCGGTGACAACAGCCTGATACTCATGACCCAGAGCAGGGATCTCCTCGGTGTAGCTGTCGCCACAAGCGCAAGTGTAGGTCATAACACCGACATTTTCGCAAGTAGGAGCGGTGGTTTCCACGCCGGTGTATTCATGGCGGTGCCACACAGCGGTCATGGTCATATCGCCGGCAACATCGATGGTAGCACCGGCCTCGTAAACGGTCTCACCGGACTGCCAGCCCTGGAAGACAAAGCCTTCCTTGGTGATGGCATCGATAAGAGTAGCCTTCTGGCCGTAGCCCACGGTGACTTCGCCGATCTCAACACCGTCGCTGAGGAAGGTGATGGTGTAAGTGATGGCCTCAACCACGGCCTGGAACTCCAGATTGCCCTCGGGCATCACGGCAGGAACGGTTTCAATTGCGCCAGAGGCATTGTTTCTCCAGCCGATGAGGGTGAAGCCCTCGGGAGCATAAGCAGGAGCGGCAATCTCCGCGCCGGCCTCCAGCTCCAGGGAAGAAATCACTTCGCCGTTCTCGTTCAGGAAGGTCAGGGTGTAGTAAACCACATTCACTTCCCAGTTAGCGGTGAAGGTAACTGCGTAAGCAGGCATGGTAGCGGGGGCATCGATGACGGTGCCGTCAGCGGTGGTAACAGTCCAGCCGGTGAAGGTGAAGCCATCCTTGGTGGGGTTGGCAGGAACGATGGTAGACAGATCGGTGCCGTAAACCACGTCGCCGCCCAGGATACCGTCCACGCCGGAGATGGTCAGCGCATAGCTATTGATCTGCCAAACGGCATACAGGGTGATGTTGCCGGTGAGGGTCACGGAAGCGCCGGGGGCATAGGTAGCGGTGGTAGCGGAAGCGTCCTCGCTCCAGCCCAGGAAGGTGTAGCCCTCACGGGTGAAAGCGTTGGCATTCAGGGTGATGGTGGTGTTGCCAGCCAGCACATTAGCGGCGGAAACAATCTGGTCGGCCATGGTGCCGTTGCCGCCATTGCCGTTGAAGCTGACAGAGTAAGCATCCAGAGCCTCCCACTTGCCATTATTGTAGACAAACACGGAGCCGGCTGCGGCACCTGCGGTCTGGGTGTAGGAGCCGTCGGCATTCTTCAGCTGAGCGGAGGTGACGGGAACCTGGATCTTGCTGTTGCCGGTGCCATTCAGCTGCAGCATGGCAGTTTCGGTACCGGCACCGTTGTTCATGATGATCTTACCGGTGCCTTCAGAGGAGATCACGGAAGCGCCGCCGGCGGTGGTGTACAGGAAGCCGTCGGTGGTGACGGTGCCGTTGATGTCTACCACAACGTCCTTCAGGTCAGAAGCGGTACGCTTATAGCGACCAGCGGTGGGAGAATAGGCAGCAGCGGTGAGCTTTTTGGAAGCGAAAATGTAGGTACCCCACTGATCCAGATCGTACAGATATACGTTATGACCGCCGGCATTGCCGGAAACAGTCAGACCGGAGGAATTGCCGGAAGCCAGGTGCAGGCCGGCGCCCTGATCCACGATGATCTCCGCACCGGGCATCAGGGAAACATCCTGACCAATGGTGGTGGTGCCGGAGTGGACGTTGATAGTCATGTTGCCGTTGAGGCCCAGGATGTACTCGGAGGAGTCCAGGCTGGAGGGCAGACCAGCAAGACCTGCGCCGGTGGGCAGCTTGATAACAACACTCCGCAGCTGCATATCACCGTTTGCATCATAGATGGTGCGGTCGGTCTTGGGGTCGTAGGTCTTGGTAACAGAGGTACCGGTACCGGGCACAAACATAGCGCCGGAGGTAGCCAGGAAGGTGACGGGCATACCGAAGGTCATGGAAGAGGCAGTGACGGAGGAATACAGAATCTCCTGAGAGCCGTACTCCAGAGTCAGGGGCACTTCCACGTTCTGCACATAGTACTGGGCAATGGGGAAGCACTGCTCAATATCGGACAGGTGGGAGCCACCGCAGAAGTCAGCGATCTGCATGTACTCGTAAACCTTGGAGCCGTTCTTGGCGGTAACAGTGCCGTTACCATAGACATAACCCCAGGCATACAGAATAGCGCCGTTGGCCAGGGTGATGTTGCTGTCGGCATTCATGTAGATGGCGCCGTAGGGACCGGAGGGAGCGCCGCCGTAAATACGGTTGCCATTACCCTGGCAGTCGAAGTGCTGGGAAGCCACTTCCACAGTACCGGAAACGTTCAGCACGGTGCCGGCACCCAAGGTCAGGGTCATGTAGTTGGTAGGAGCGACGTAGGAATCGGTTACCGTGGGCTTGGAGCCCTGGGCGGTATAGGCTGCATCTCTGGGGATCAGCAGAGTCATGCCGGAGGGGATGGTGTAGCTGGCATCGGTGATGACACCGCTGCTGATCAGGACGATCTTGGTCTGGCTGTTGGAGGAAGCGTAGTTCACAGCATCATCCAGATCGGCGAACCGGCTGCTGCCAACCTGGAACACGGGAGTGCTGTTGGGATACACAATGGGCTTGATGGTGGTAGCAGTATCCGGTGCGTAGGTCACGGTGGTGGCCTCGGAGATGTACTTGCTGTTGGTCACATCGTACCAGCCCATGAACTTATAGCCGCTGTCGTGGCTGATAGCCAGCGTATATTCGGTGCCGGCGGCAGCGGACATGGGAGTTTCCTCGGTGATGGCGGTGCCATTGACAGTGAAGGTGCCGTAATCGGCAGGCTGGAAGGTGGTGGTGACATCGCCGGCATCCTTCAGCACCAGGCTGACGTTGGTCACGTTGATGGACACGGTGTTGGCACCGTTGGAGGCGTTGCAGCGGTCAGCGGCCAGCTTAATGGTCACGGTACCGCCGGCGGCCAGCTCCAGATCGGTGATGGAGTGAGAACCGGCTGCGGTGTACTCCGTACCGTTGACGGTGACAGAGCTGCCCACAGCAAAGTTGCCGGAAACGCTGAAGTCAAAGGACAGCAGTGCGGCAGCAGACTTATTGTTCTTGATGGTCATGGTACTGCTGCCACTCAGGTAGTAAGAGCCCAGCTTGGTACCGGTGCAGGAGCCGTTGAAGCTCTTGCCGTCGGAACCAACGCTCCAGCTGCCACCGGAGGTGGTCAGACCGATGGTGGTATCGGTCAGCGTCAGGGTTGCGGCGTTTGCGGCGATGCTGGGGATCAGGGACAGAACCATGACCAGCGACAGCAGCATAGCACAAACGCGCTTGAAATTCACTTTCATTTTATTCTTCCTTTCTTTTGCGGTTTATTCACGGGATCGCCGCCGGTCAAGTGGCGATCCCGATGAAAACAAATCACAGGACGATCTTGCCCTCAGCGTCGAAGGTGTACTCACCCTCAGGCAGCAGGCCGTTGGTCTTGGAAATCCAGTAGGTGCAATCGTGCTTGACCTCGCAGGAGGTGCTGACATAGTAGTAATCCCCGTCGATCATGATCAGACCCGCATAGGTCTTTACATCATTGACGTAGTAGTACCAAACATCCTCAGTTTCCTTGACGATGCCGTTCTTGGGGAAGTAGATCTTACCCTCGGCATCGAATACATAGTTGCCCTGGGGCAGCAGACCGTTGGTCTGGGAGATCCAGTAGGTGCAATCGTGCTTGACCTCGCCGGCGGAGTTGACGTAGTAGTAATCGTTGCCGATCTGGATCAGACCCGCATAGGTCTTTACGCCGTTGACATAGTAATACCACAGCTCGTCGGTCTCCTTAACGATGCCGTTCAGGGGCTCGGGGACCTCAGGCTCCTCAGGGAACACGATCTTACCCTCGGAATCGAAGGTATAGTTGCCTGCTTGCAGCAAGCCGTTGGTGGTGTAGATCCAGTAGGTGCAGTCATGCTTGACACGGCAGGAAGAATCCACATAGTAGTAATCGCCGTTGATCTCGATCAGACCGGCGTAGGTCTTTACGCCGTTGACATAGTAGTACCAAATGTCCTCGGTTTCCTTAACGATGCCGTTGAGCAGCTCGGGAACCTCAGGCTCCTCGGGGAAGACGATCTTACCCTCGGCATCGAAGGTATAGAAGGTTTCTTTGAGCAGGCCGTTGGTGCGAGAGATCCAGTAGGTGCAATCGTGCTTGACACGGCAGGAAGAATCCACATAGTAGTAATCGCCCTTAATGACGATCAGACCCGCATAGGTCTTTACGCCGTTGACATAGTAGTACCAAACGTCCTCAGTTTCCTTAACGATGCCGTCCAGGGGCTCTTCCGGCTCCTCGGGAGCGGTGGGCAGAGTCATCTTACCCTCTGCATCGAAGGTGTACAGACCCTGGTCAGCCAGACCGTTGGTCTTGGAGATCCAGTAGGTGCAGTCGTGCTTGACACGGCAGGAAGAATCCACATAGTAGAAGCTTCCTTCGATCTCGATCAGACCGGCATAGGTCTTTACGCCGCCCACATAGTAATACCAAACATCCTCGGATTCCTTAACGATACCATGGAGGACTTCCTCAGGCTCATCGGGGATCTCGGGTTCGGGGTTCAGCACCAGCTTACCCTCTGCATCGAAGGTGTACAGACCCTCGCTCATGTGGCCGTTGGTCTTGGAAATCCAGTAGGTGCAGTCCTTGACCAAGGTCTGGGCAGAGTTGATGTAATAGTAATCCTCGCCAATCTTCAGCAGACCGGGGTACTCATCCACAACACCGTTTTCGATGTAGTAATCGCCACCCTTGTACTGATAGAAGCCGGTGAAATCACGCATTAGGAAGCCGTCATCGCCGAAGGCGAAGTAGTAACGTTCGCCGTCCTTATAGAAGCACTTCTGCAAACCGGTGAGCAGGTAGCCAGCCTGGTCAGCGTAGGCTTCCTTGCCGTCCAGCTCGATCCATGCCTGAGTCAGCCAGGAGCCTGCCCACATGTAACGAGGACCATTGGCGGTATTAACCAGCTGGCCACGGGTCAGGATGTGGTCGGCGAAGGTGTAGGTGTAGCCGGCGATCTTCTGAACGCCGTCCACAGCCGCATCGGTAGTGGGATCGAAATAGTAGATATTCAGGGCATTGTCCTTGCCGACGACAGTCTGCCAGCCGGTCTTGGGTGCGCCGCCGATGGCGTAATACAGCTTGCCATCCACAGTGAACAGACCGGTAATGGCGCCGTTGCAGCCGCCATCCTCAGCGAAGGAATAGTAGTATTCGTTGGCAGCATCCTCATAACCGGGCAGCTTCTGGATGCCGGTGAGAGGCTCGTTGTCCACGAAGTAGAACAGACTGTTGCCGTTGGAGTACCAGCCCTGACGGTTGGTCTTGTCCAGAATGAAGCTGTCTTCAAAGTGGCCGTAGGTGGAAGCGAAGTGACCACCCTTATCGGTGCCGTCCACGAAGGGATACAGATTGAACTTCTGCTGATTTGCCTCGTCGCAGGCGAAGGAGTACAGTGCGCTTGCCCGCAGGTAGATATCGTAGGTCACATCACCGGTGTTGGTAATGGCCATCCGGTCAGCAGAATCCCAGGAGCCATCCTTGGGAGTGGCCTGGATGCCGCTGAGGATGCAGATGGGGTTGGCAGTGGCAGGATCGATGGCCTTGCTCTGCTCCTTCCACCGGGCAATGATGGTCATGGTGTTCGTGGTTGGATCCAGCTCAGCACTCTGCAGGACAAAGTACTCGTTGACCACGGTCATTTCGGAGATGTCCACATTCAGATCCATATCAAAGCCAATGGAGATCTTAACCTCAGTAAGAGGATTGACACGCTGGGCAAGCTGCAGCAGGAACTTCCATGCGGAAGCGCCCTCAATGTCGCTACCGGGGAGCATGGGCACCAGAGCCTCCAGCTGCTGGGGGATCTGAATGGCTTCCATGTCCAGACCGAACATATAAGAAATGTCAATATTGCCGTTGGGATCGATGGCCTGATAAATGGTGCCGTCGTCGGTGGTCACATTGGTGATCTCCCGATCCCAAGCCAGGGTCTTGTCGCCGCCGGTGGCGTTGTCGAAATCAAAGATTGCCTCATCGGCACGGTACATATTCACTCTGCCGAAGGCCAGCAGTTCGGTTTCTTCCAGGAAGAACAGAGCTACCACGGTGGCATTGCGCAGACCGCTTTCCTCGTTGCCAATGAAGTAGAGGCCATCACAATAGCCTGCATCCTCCGGATCGGCCATCAGGAACACTTCATACTCGGGGTTGAAGGCCACGAGGTTGCCGTTGTAGGTAGCCTTCACGGGCAGCTCAGTGGGCTGGCCGTAAATCGCAGTGGTCACTTCGTTGACGAAGGCAACAGTATCCGGCTCCACCACATGGATGGTCTTGCTGCCAACCACACGGCCGTCCACAGTCAGCTGCACATCCACGGTGCCTCTGCCGGTGGGAACCACCACATTCCCCTCCATGACGGCAACGCCCTCGTTGGAGGTCTGCCACACCGCATTTTCCGGAATCTTTGCGGAGTGACCGGAAGCGCTGACGCCGATGGCGGTCATTTCCATAGTGGCCATGGCGGTCATGTAGTCGTATTCGGAGGAAATGCTGGCGTAGCTGAACTCCTTGGACATGGCAGCGGTGGACACCACCACCAGAGAGGAGCTGACACTACGCTGGAAGCCGTCGGAGGGACGGTTCACAACGCTCAGATCGTCGCTGCCCTCACCCTTGGAAACGAAGGTGGAAGAGCCGCCGCCGTCCAGATTCAGTGCGATGACACAGCCGGCATCCAGCATGATCTGGGCAACTTCCTCCAGACTGCCGCCGGCGGAGAAGGGCTCCTGACGGCCGTCCAGAACCATCATCACCACCTGACCGTCGGCGGTGATGCCCACGGCGGTACGGGAGGCTCTGCTGTTCTTATAGTTGGCGTTTTTCTTGGTGCAGATCTCGCCGTCACGGACGATGACCTCGCTGCCGCCCACGGCCTCCTGCACATTGTCGGCAATGCCTGCCCACTCAGCGCCGGTACCGATGAAGGGGGTGCCGTCCTTAAGCACGGCGAAGAAGCAACGACCGCTGGCAGGATGGTAGGATACGCCCTCCATGACCAGAGCGCCGCTGGGCTTGCCGGTGGACATGTTGAAGAAGTCACCGTTGACACCGGCAACTACATTATAATTGGGGATGTAATTGGGGCTGGCAGGATCGGAGTGACGGTCCTGGGCAGCCAGCATCTGATCCATGACACGGGACATAGCCCAGCCGGTGGAGGGATCATTGCCATTGTAGTTGGCGTGGATGGATACGTCCTTACGGGTGATGTCCACGGTCGCCACATAGTAAGCGATCTGCTTATTGTCTACGGTGTAGGCATAGTTGACAGACTGGCTGACACCGGGTGCCAGATTGGAGCCGGTGGAGGAGAAAATAGAGTAGTAGGGGTTCTCAGACTCCACTTCGTCGTCGCCCTCGTCGCCGCCTTCACCACCTTCGCCACCTTCAGGGGCGACCAGGTGACCGTCGGCCAGCTCAAACAGATAATCCGCAAAAGCAAAACAGCAGGCCTTCTTCAGACTCTCATCAGCGGCAACGATGCCGTTGGAGGAATCCAGAATCTGAATACTGATGTTGTTGCGGTAGGAATCGTAAACGGCGGTGCGCACATCTTCCTTAGTCAGCTTACCGGGGAAGCGGTTGTTCAGGAAGTAGATAGCACGGTCATTGTCGGTCAAAGAGGCGGTATAGTAGCCCTCCATGGCCTCGCTCAGGAACACGCCGCCCTTGACGGTGCGCACCAGGCAGTAAGCATCCAGGTCACCACGGATGTCCTGGGTGCCGAAGCCGCTGACGCCATCCTCATCAATGCCCAGATAATTCTCCCGTACATCCTGCACCATGGCCTCGATATCGGCATTGTTGCCGGCGCCGCCCTGCTTGCTGAAGTACAGCAGGTCGCTCAGGTCACCGGCCCAGCTGCCCAGATCGGTGTTGTTGGGGTTGTAGCTGGCCATGTCCATAGCGCCGAACATGTGCTCAAACTCCAGAACCTCACCGTTGGGAACGGTGATCAGGTCCAGATCCCGCAGACCGGTGGCATTGGTGCCGTTGATGGCATCCTGCTGCGCCACGAACTCCACGAAACCGGTATCCTCTGCACCGGCCATGGTCTGCCAAGAGTCGGTGGTATACTTGGGTACACCGGTACGCACGAAGTTGAATACCAGCTTCACGGGGTCCTTACCGGAATTCATAGCAGCATAATCCGCCGCATAATTCTCTAGTACCCGCAGGCTGGAAAGGAAGGTGTTGTAGTCGGAAACCTTGGTTCCTGCCGCCATGACCGGTGCCATCAGACCGATGACAACGCACAGACACAGCAAAACCGCAAGGATGCGACTGCCAAAAGTCGTTTTCATAATTCCTTCGCCTCACTTTGATTTTTTTACCCATAAAATGGGGATTTTTGCGAGAAATATCCTTATGTTTGCCACTTTTGCCAGTTTTTTCCCGTTTATTCTGGCAGCAAAGGCCATTTCTCTCATTTTATGAATATACACTTTGATTCTACCACAAAGACATCTGTATTTCAACCTATTTGCAAAGTTTTTTTCACTGGTTTCATGATAAACGATTGTGTAAAAAATCCCGGCGCAAGGGTGATCTTGCGCCGGGATACATCTTTATTTAATTTTTCTCAGCAGGAAGGCTTCCGCCATCAGCTTCACATTGGGTCGCATGGCGGGGATCATCAAAGGCAGAAACGTCACCGTAGCCACCTGCGTAATAAGCGATGCCACCGATGCGCCCACGACTCCCCACAGAGGAATCATCACCGCATTCAGCACCACATTCACCACCGCCGCACCCAAATACAGATATTTCAGGTACTTTTGCTTATTCTCGCTGACTGCCCAGGCGCTTCGTGCGCCACCCAGATAGGAAAACGCCGTGTACCAGGTAACGATCCGCAAGGGCGCCACCGCCGGCAGGAAAGCTTCGCCATACAAAATCCGCACAATTGGCTTCGCCAACGGGCAGATCACCACCGACGCAATCAGCGCCGAATAGATAACAATGGCATAAAGCTGCCGATTTTTCTTCTCAAACAACTCTCTGTCCTTAGCCGACGCCTGGATGATTGCCGGGGACAAAGCATCGATCAGCGCCTCCAGCAGAAATGTCCACATGGTGCTTATCGCCACAGCCCGTCCGTAATAAGCAACAGAGGCCTTGTCCAGCATTCCCTCCAGCATCAGCTTATCGGTAACGGCGTAGATAGACACCATCAATCCGGAAATAATATACCCGCTGCTGGCGCTGAGAATCTGCCGCCCCTTGGCCCAGGAGAAGGAAAACTTAGGGCCGCCCTTTTTCTTGTAGGCCACCAGCAGAAACACCGCTACCACCAGATATTCCACAGAAGTCGCTATGGCGAACCACAGCACACCCCGACCGGTGATCAGCAGGAGGATCTTGTAAACTGAAACAGAAAAATAGGCTACAACCGTGGCAATTGCAGTGTATTTGGACTCCATACGGTGATAAAACCACCGCTTCATGGTGTCGAACACATGGAAAACCATGCCCACGCTGCTCAGGGCAGCCACTGCCACGGTAAGCAGGTCGCCACCATCCATCAGGTACACAATGCCAACGATCATCACGCCAGACAGCAAGCTGGAAATGGCCTGCAGCACCATGGAGGTACCCAAGGCGGTGCCTTCCTCCTCCGGGTGATCCACAAATTCCTTGACGATCACCGAGTTGATACCCAGATTGCACAGGGATGCAAAAAATGTCACATAGGCCAGCACATAATCAACAAGACCTTGATTATCCGGACCCAAGTAACGGGCGCTGAGCACACCCACCACAAAGGCCAGAATTTTATTCACCAACCGTCCGGCTACCAACCATCCGGCATTACGCAGAGTGCTGCTGTTTAGTTTTTGTTTTAAACTCATGTTTTAAACTCCACCAGGGGTGGGATTTTTGCATTCCGATTTCCCAACAGCAGGAAACCGCCCACCAAAATGTACAGTCCCAAACTACCGGAGAACAGCGCGGCTTCGCCCATACCCATAATGATGGCGCAGGCAAAACCAAGCATATAGGCGATGCCCGATTTGCTTTTGTATGTCTGATTCCGCTGGTTGAGCCACCGGAACAACAGCATATTCACCAGGATCAGCACCGGAATACCATAGGAACAAGCAATATCCAGATGGGTGTTGTGCATCTGAGCCAAGCCGGTACCTTCCGTAACCTGGCTGTAGGCACCTACGATGGGAGATCCCGCCAGATTGCGCAACGCCGGCTCCCAGATCTCCACCCGGGAATCCAGATTCTTGCCCTTGCCGGTAATGAACGAGAAGGTTTCCTGAATGGATTCATTATTCACCAGCAGCATATACAGCACCAAAAACACAATCGGGAACACAATCACCGACATTGTGACAGGCCAGCCGAACTTGATGATCCCGATCCATCGGTTGCTTACGAACATCAGTCCAAAACACAAGACTGTGTACAACAAAACCACGATAATACTGTTTCTGGCACCGGTCATCACGGCAAAAATTGCCAACACCACCGTCAAGGTGATTTGCAATGCTTTATAGTACCATTTTTCCCGTTGAAACAGCCGGGGGAATTCCAGCATATACAGACAGCTTACAAACATTCCCGCCAGATTGGGGTTGCCCAAGCCGAAGGTCAAATACACCGACGACCACTCCTCAAAACGGAAAACCGCTTCCCGCATGAAGCAAAACGCCAGCGCCAGCCAAATGACCAGGCACTCGATCAACCGCCCGAAAAAGCGCTCCAGCTTCCGGCTCAGGTGAACACGGCTGCAAACCTGAAAATACAGCAGTGTCATGGAAAAAATGATAAGCTTCTTAAAATAGTCGAAACTAAGCTTTGTACCGGTCAGAAAACTATTGGTAAGCACGCTGACCACAGCCAAGCCGATCGTCAGCAAAATCAAAAGATCCCACATCGTCAAGGTTTTGCGCACTGTCCGAATCCACAAACAAACTGTCAGGGGGAATGTCAGCAAAAATAAATAGCTGGTAATGCTCTCCAGCGCCAAAATCTGCGTGACAAGAATACTCCCGGACAAAAGGAACAGGAGCTTAAATAGCCAGATATCTACTTTTTCCTGCTCCAGTCGCATTTTTTGTAAACCTCCAGAAAGCCATCGATCATGGTATTCACAGAATATATTTTTTCCGCCTCACGGGCGATGCTCTGCCGATCCGGCTGGGCAGACAGCCATTGACGCAGCCGCTTTTCCAGCGCATCCACGTCACCAAATTCCACAAAATCACTGTAATCGCCCATGGAGATCTGCTCCGGGGCGCCAGCCTTGAAGCCCACGATCGGCGTGCCGCAGCACAAACTTTCGGCGCAGGGCATGGAGAACGTCTCCTTTTTGCTCACCAGTACCATAGCCCGAGCGTTGCGGTAATGTTCAGCCAGCATCTGCTGGTCACGCACCACACCCAAAAGACGGATATTTTCCGGCAAATCTTCCATGGGCTCCGCATTGCCTGCCACCAGGAATGTGACCTCCGGCATCCGGCGGGCCAGCTCTATCAGGTAACGTCCGCCCTTGATATGATCCGGCTGCTCAGAAAAACAAGCAGTCACATGGATCACCTGCATCGGCGGCTCCGCCACCGCTTCCCGGCGGTGGAAAATGTCCGTATCCACCCCGTTGAACACGGTTTGGAAGGGCATCCCCTTCAGGATGGGACTCTGCTTGCCCCGCTCCTCCGTCCAGTAAGACACCGGGCAATTGATGCAGGTTTCAAACCCTGCAAATGCGCGGCGCATTCTTTCAAAGGAAACAGCGGTTCTGTCGAAGATTGGACTTTTGGTTACCTTTTTCGGCCGGGGGCATCCGCCACAACCGGTTTGCCACCGGTTGCATTCAAAGGCGTAGCCGCAGTTGGCCGTGTACATAAACTCCGCATGGAGGGAGTTGACCGTAGGGATTCGGTGCTTGTTCAGCCACCGAACCAGACGGTAAATATTCACAAAATTTCCATTGATGCACTGCAAATGCACCACATCCGGATTTTCCCGGCGGATGATTTCCTGCAATCGCCAGGTAGACAGCAGGCAGCCGCCGTAATTCAGGCCGGTGACCCGGCGCATGGCGCTGTTCAGCTTGCCGTACCAATCCGGGCACAGCCGCCGCACTCCCCGCTCGGTCATGCCGATGCCACGACCGTAGACCACCAACGATTCATGCCCCCGCTCAAGCAATCCCAAATGGAGCTGGCGGGTGAGCTTGCCGGTGCTTTGCTCGCCGTATACGTTGTTGATCTGCAGGATCTTCATATCTTACTCCTTTATGATCTTGGCAAAAACAGCATGCATCCGCTTGCCCACCAGATCACTGTCATGGTAGCGACGGGCAATTTCCAGCCCCTTTTCCGCTGCGGCGGTGCAGGCTGCTCCGTCGGTAAAGGCGGTGAGAAGCATGGCTTCCAGACCACTCTCGTCAGTTGCGGCAATCGCGCAATCATTTCGCAAAAGATGTCCCATGGAGGCAACCTCTCCGGGACCATAGGCCAGCAGAGGCTTACCGCTGGCAAGGCTGTCGGCAATTTTAGTGGAAACGCTGTTGCGCACATAGGCGATGCTTGCCTCGTCAAAGCCTTCCACATGGAGCAAACGCTGCGCCTTGTCAAATTCCCGGGCGTAGGCCTCGCCGGTGACAAATCCGGGCAATTCAACAGAAGAAATCCCATCAAATTCAGACAAAATCTCCGGATTTTTCTCGGAAGTATAAATTCTCAGCTTATAATCGGTGCCCCGCTTTTCATTGAGGGCATCCAGCGCCCGTCCCACTTGCGCCAGCGAGATGTAGCGATTGCAGCGGATATTGCCGAAATAGCAAATGGCGTCCGGCTGCGCTTCGGGCATAGGCTTCTCCGCCACGGGGAAGGACGCACCGGTCATTACCGTGGTGATGGGTGTGCCGAATCGGGCATACTCTGCCTTCAGCTCATCGCAGATCACCACCAGCTCCGAGCTTGCGTGGATGGTCTGCTCAATCTTCTTTTGCAAAAGGCGCAACTGAAGTTTGGAAAGCACCCCATTGGGAGATTCTACAAAATAATACTCATCACAAATGTAAGTAACAATCGGGATCTTATAGTCCCTGGAAATTTTCAGGGCAATATTATAAATAAACTTGGCCGGCCCCGGTGCCAGGAAAATGCAATCCGGCTTCTGATCCTGCAACCAACGACGCAAATTGTTATTATACCAGTTGCCCCAGCGCCAAATGCCATCCCGCAACAGTCGCCGCAGAGGAGATTTATTCTTCCGATCCCGGTAGAAAGACTCGTCCTCAGGATTTTCATACAGGCCCTGATCGGCAGTGATCCGTGCAGGCTCCACCGAGCCACCCACCTTGCGGTGCAAGGGCAAGGACTTGAGAATCTCCTTGTCCGTCACCCGGTAGAAAGAAGCACACCGATCCAGATCCGGAATCGCCGGGTAAATATAAAATTGGCACAGCTCCTGCCGATCCAGCCCGGAAAACAGGGACAAAAACGTCTTGCCCATGTTATTCTGCGTAGCCACCGGCAGATGGCTGATGATCAAAACCTTCATTTAATCCACCCAATATGCCTTAAATTCGTGATGGGTCACCTGCTTGTGCGCCGGGGGCATGGTCATATAATCCCCGTACAGCCGGGTGAGGAAGGCATCGTAATCGGCAATGCCGTTGAATTGCTCCCCCTCAAATGTGACCGGAATGTAGTTTTCAAACAGCTCTCTGGGAAAAATCTCCTTGGAGCCGTAATCTCCCACCAGACGGCCTGCGTATGCGGCGGAAGCATAATGCTTACGCCGGAGAAATTTCTCCATGCGCCTATCGATAAAACGTCGCCCCAGCAGCTTACTCAGCAAATAACAGCCGTAGCGCAGGGGCTCGTAATACCATTTTCTCAATTTGGAGCAGTGATATTTTGTCCAATTGGAAGAAATCTTCAAACCATGGAGAAAAACGAAATATTTCGCCCGCAGCTTAGCGATCCGGAATGCATCGCCGGCGCCGTCAACCGGGAAAATATCCACAAAAACGCCAATGCTCTGGCGAATCCCGGCCTCGACCAAACGTGTTCCCCGACAGCAAGCTTTGGCAAAGGAGTAGCCGTAAGCATCCCCCTCGATCTCTGCACAACGCAGGTCAAACCCATAATCCCCCTCCCGGACAATGGCGATGAGCCGATCGTAATCCGGGCGGGGCATCATAATATCAATATCGTCGTCCCAAGGGATGAACCCCTGATGCCGCACCGCACCCAAAAGGGTACCGCCGGTAAGACTGTACCGCAGACCGTTTTCCTCACACACAGCCCGAAGCTGCTTCAGCACGGAAAAACTGCACTGCTTCATTTCCGCATTTGTTAGCTCTTTCATCCGTCATTTTCCTGACTTCTGGCGAATTTTTTGAACACCCAGCCCCGAACCTTGTTGGGCAGCAACACCTGCACTACCAGCCGCTTGGCCACATTGACATGGAACGTAGCAAAGCCGATGATCTTATGCTTTCGCATCAGCTTCTGGATGCCCAGCTCGCTGGCGAAATACTTCCGGCCTCCCCGGCGCTGGTACATATCCTCCCCCACCCGGACATTCACAAGGGTCTGGGGCACATTGGCAAATTTCAGATCTGCCAAATACATCCGGATCCACAGATAATAGTCCTCATTATAGTACCAATCCATGTAGCCGCCTACGCTCATGATATCCGGCAGGCGAACCATCACGGTCATGTGGTTGAAGGGGCAACGGGTCTTTAAGTATTCCCGAATATCCTCGTGGGTCACGGGCACCTGCCGGAAGCCCACTTTGTTTTCGGGAGAATCCATAAATTCAGAGATCTGTCCGCCTACAATCGACAGCTTCGGATCCTTTTCAAATTCTGCAAGTTGCAGGGAAAACCGATCCGGCACACTCAGATCATCTGCGTCCATCATGGCCACCAGCTCATGGCGGCAATGCTCCAGGCCGGTCTTCCGGGCGATGCCCAGCCCCTTATTCTCTGGCATCCACACCACAGTGAACACCGGCATCGCTTCGTATCTGCGGATCACAGCTTCCAGTGCTTCCGGTACCGGGCCATCCACCACCAGAACAATCTGGTCAGGTACGGCGGTCTGCTCCAAAATGCTCCGGGCCGCATCATCAAACCACTGGGGATTATCTCCACGGTAGACGCACATACATACCGAAAACCGGTTTTTCTCTTTCATACTGCCTCCTAAAATCGGGCTTACACCCCGCAAAGAGTATCCGCTTCTGCCTGCTTTTCGTCGTATTCCGCCTGACTGACCCTGCCGGCATTCAGCAAGTAGTCGCCCAGATCCTGGGCAGTATCCATGCCCTCAGTGGCGATGCCATCCCGGGCAAATACCTTTACCACCGTCTTCAACAGGATGCGAAAATCCTCCCGGAAGGTGATATTTTCGATGTACTGCAGATCGTATTCGATCTTTTGCTCCCAAGTCATGTTATTCCGACCATTGATCTGAGCAAGACCGGTAAGACCCTGAGGCACCGTATGGCGGCGGCGCTGATCCTCAGTCATGAACACCATATCCCGCACCAATTGGGGTCTGGGTCCAACAATGGACATATCGCCTTTCAGGATATTCCAAAGCTCCGGCAACTCATCCAGCGAACTGGAGCGTAAAAACCGGCCATATGCAGTAAGCCGCTGATCATCCGGAAGCAAATTTCCGTCTGCATCCTTAGCGCAAGTCATAGAGCGGAATTTCACCATTTTAAACAGCTTTTCGTCCTTACCGGGGCGAATCTGCACAAAAAACGGGTTTCCTTTCATAATAATGATTCCAAGCAGGGTCAGCACCAGCAACAGCGGCGACAGAACCAGCGTACCCAATAGGGCCGCAGAAAAATCCAAGACGCGCTTCCAAACTTTAATATACATCCTCATGCTCCTCAAATCGGATTTCAGCCAATTTTACAAATTATTCTATAAAATATGGGAAAACTACATTTTTAATGAAATTGTTCCATTAAAATGTATGAAATCATTATTTACAATCAAAAAATGTCCACAACAACTCCATTCTCTTATTATAGTCTATTATTCAAAAATTGTCTACCCCGTTTTATACATTTCTCTTACGGGAAAGGTG
>JAZONA010000095.1:0-6629 GCA_045654265.1 Faecousia sp. | reverse complement strand
CTAAACCAGTATGTTTATTTCTTCAATAATCACCGGCCAGCTGCCGCCTTGGGCTACAAAAGCCCAGTTCAGTACAAGACCGAACTGGGCTTCGTGTAATTATGCTTTTTTAGTGTCTACTTTTTCTTGACAAGTGCAGTTCAATGACGCAGCATCCGCATTTTTTTATTATGTCACAATTATCGCCATAATGCAGAAAACAACCAAGCATATTACCGTTAAAATGGAACAAACTCCGGCCGCAATGGTACGATCTTCTTTTGTTTTGCCCAGTCCTGCGGTGAGATAACTGCCTGGTAATGCACAGTAAAGCAGAATAGACCATCTGGTTTGTGGATCGACGGATGGAAGGAAGCACAAGATGCCTTGAATTATGACGCAAAAAACTGCAAAGATTACAAAATGCAAGCCGCAGATTTCCAGTACATGTTTCAAATTTTCTTTTTTCAAAGAGAAATTGTAGCCGACACAGAACAAAATCACTGCACTAACCGGTTGTGAGATAAATCCAGTGGTTTCTGTGATCATACTGCCGATCCCCACTTTGTTGAGCGCATCCATGGCACCGGTTAGGTTAAGTGTCAGACCCAAAAGGCTCATCAATAGAAGCGGCGACGTAAAAACTTTTTTGGCAATATAACGGACGGAAGGATTCTTTCCGGTATCGGCTGATAAGATCGCAATTACCGGAATGGCAATAACGCCCTGAGCCACATCTAAAATACCCATGCGGTAAGCCTGCCCGGCACCAAACAACGTCATAAACAGAGGGATACCCAACATGCCCGTTTCTTGTGAGGAAAAAATCTGGGGCAGGTTGTGATAGGGGTATTTTTTCTTTCTGACCCGGAAAGACCATAGGGAACTCAAGAATACAAGGGGCATTACCAGCACCATTGCGGTCAGGGATTCCGTTCCGAAATCTCCGGTCAGGCAAGAATTGAACAAAACGCAGGGCAAGCAGTAGGTCATGACAAACTTCTGAAGTCCGCTGTTTGCTTCCTCCGAGAGCTTGTTCGTTTTCTTTGCCAGAACGCCCAAGACTATGGTCACAAAAATGGGGATAATAATTTCTAACACGTTGATGATATTATTCATATGTACCTCCCAATTGTTATGATTAATTTCATTATAACACGAAAATTGAAAAATGACAGAGGCAAAATGCCTCTGTCATATCTTTTTACCGTTACATAGTGCCATTTGCCAAGGATGCCACAAGGGAATACATTTCTTTTTCGCTGCGGACATTGTGGGCTTTGTTCAGAACATCCTGTTTTTCGGGTTCGGAAAAATTGGCGTAGCGGTTCATGGCGGCGGTGTTGGCGGCAAGGGCCAAACCAAAGCCGATGGGGACTTTGTAGAAATCCATAGTTATGCCTCCTTATGCTGCAGCATTGAGCATATTTTCAATAAAAATTCCGTAACCGGTGGTGGGGTCATTGACGAGAACATGGGTCACCGCACCAATCAGCTTCCCGTCCTGAATAATCGGGCTGCCGCTCATGCCTTGCACGATGCCGCCGGTGGTTTTGAGGAGCGCAGGGTCGGTGATGCGGATGAGCATATTGCGACCCTCCGCCTTATGGTCAGGATAGATCTTCAGGATCTCCACAGAATAATCCTGTACCTGCTGCCCGGCCACGGTGGAGCGAATGGTGGCACAACCGGTTTTTATCGCATCTTTGGATGCGATGGGAACGGCTTCACCCTCCCAGCCCTGGCTGACAGAGCCAAAAACACCTTGCTGTGTATTTTTTTCAATGGTGCCCATGGGCACCGTTCCTTCCACAGCGCCGCGAAGTTGCCCCGGCTGTCCGATTTTGCCCTGCTTCACCGATTGGACGGTGGCGTTATACACATTGCCGGTCTGCATCTTCGCCAGTTCTCCAGCGGCGGTGCTGACACCATGCCCCAGACTGCCGAATGCGCCGGTGGTGGGATCGTACCAGGTGACTGTGCCGATGCCGGTGATGCCCTCTCGCAAAAATACCCCAAGCCGTGGACCATCACCGGTGATCTCCGGGGTCATGTGCAGATGATGTTCATTGTCGCTTCGGCGAATGTGAAGCTGAACCTGCCCGTCGGAGTGGGTCAGCGCCTCTCGGACATCCTGAGCGCTGTCGATGACTACGCCGTCGATGTCGAGGAGCTCGTCGCCGATCTTCAGCCCAGCGGCCTTGGCGCTGCCGCCAAGAGCGTCATCGAAGGCCACCACCGTCACGGTATCATTGGAAAGTTCCAGCCCGATCACACGTCCCACCGGAATCAGGCTCTGGGCTCCGTATACTTGGCCGGTGAGCAACCAAATGGTTATTGCCGCCGTCACGGCCTTGATTGTCAGTTTTTTCATATCACAGCCCTCCTTTTTGTCTGCACAGTTAATATGCCGCCGCTGTGGGCATCATAACCGCAGTAAAAGTCGAAAAATAAGGAGAGGATTTCCAAAAAAACAAAGCTCCTCACATGTGTGAGGAGCTTTACGGTTAATATCCAACGGCAAGACCAAACAGAAGCAGCAGGCTGGTGAGCAAAAGGTTCAGGAATTGGAATTTCCCGCTCCACTTGAACCAGTCGGTGTAGCTTACATCCGCAAGTCCAATGCCAATCAGCAAGGCCGGATTTGTGGGATAAAAAACATTGGAAAAACCGTCACCAAAGGCAAAGGCCAGCACGCAAAGCTGCGGAGAAATGCCAAACACCTGCGCCATGGGGACAATCAGGGGGATCAGCATAAATGCCTTGGCAGAGCCGGAGGGAATGAAGAAATTCATCACCAGCACCAGCAGATAGATGAATAAAATTACCGTCCAATTGGGAAGTTTTTCCGCCAGACCAACTGCGCCGTGGAGAATGGAATCCAGAATCTGCGCTTCTTCAAGGGTATAGCGGATAGAAGATGCCATCAGGATCATCAGCACCGCCGGAAGCATGCTGACGATGCCACCGCCGAAGGCCTTCAGCAATTTTTTGCCGGTCATGCCGGACAGCAGCGTGGAGCAAATGCCGGCCACAAGGAACATCACCGCAACGATAATCATGGTGTAGTCCTGCAGCGCCTTGATAAAGCCGGAGCAGAGAATTACGGCGATGCCGATGCCCAGAATAATCACAAAGGCCAGCAGACCTTTGTTCATTTTTGCATCCGGGGCGTATTCGATGGTACCTTGAATGGTTTCCAAGGGACGCTCAATCTTCTTGGCGTAAAGCCGCAGAAATCCCAACAGAAGCAGGTAGATCAGCACGAAAGACAGCAGTCGCATCCAAACACCGGAGAACATGGGAAGCCCTGCAAGCTGTTGCGCAACGCCCACGGTGAAGGGATTGCACACGCCGGAGGCGAAGCCACAGCCTACCGCCAGCAGGCTCATGCCCACACCCGTTTTTGTATCCCAGCCAAGGCTGATTGCCAGCGCCACCACGATGGGCACCAGCGGTACACATTCTTCGAAAGAACCAATCATGGCACCCAAGGCCATGAACAGCAGGGTGATAACAGCCATTAGACGATAGCGGACACCGCCGAATTTGTGGGCGGTTTTGTTGAGTATATAGCGCATCAGGCCGCACCGATCCAAAGCGTTGAATACGCCGCCGATTACCAGCAAAAATGCGATCACTGCAATCAGGGCGCCACCGCCGGTGGCGGTCAATGCCAGGAAAGGGGATAGCGCCCATTTCCAGAAGGGCAGGCCGCCATCCGCTTGGGTGAAGCCGCCGGCGGTGTCGATGATCAGGTTGCCGGAGGCATCCTCCATCCGGGCATACTGTCCGCCGGGGATGACAAATGTCAGAATGTAGGTGCAGATCATCAACGCAAAAATTACCAAAATAGCGCTGATGAAGGATTTGATACTGATATTGAGTCCTTTGGGTTGCTCTTTTTTCACAGATTGGCCTCCGTAATGATATATTTATAGAATTCCACCGCCGGGGGTAGGGTGGAAATGTCCACGTTTTCGTCAATGCCGTGGACGCTGTCCAACTGCTCGTTGGATATTTTGAAGGGCACGAACCGTAGGCAATTTTCGGATACCCGGCTCATAAACCGGCAGTCACTGGCGGCGGTCATCAGGTAGGGGGATGTGATCACGCCGGGATAGGCGTGGCTCACCGCCCGTTCCACAAGCCGGAAAGCATCGCTATCGGGACTGGAAAGGGAGGATGCAAAGCCCGGGGACAGTACCTGCATTTCGATATCGAACTTGGCCGCTAAGTCCCGAATAGCGGCGATGCTTGCTTCGCCGCCCTGATGGTGGGAAAAGCGCATATTGCCTACCACCCAAGCCTCCTGGGGAAGCACGTTGGAGCCTTCGGAGCCGGAGGCCATGGTGAAGGCCAGGGTAGTTTTCAGCATAGCACCGGCGGTATTGGACACCTTGGGGATGGCCTTTAACAGAACCGGCTTAAACAGCTTCGGGTGACCCAGGACGAATTTCAGTGGTTGATCCATGGTGGTGGCTACAGTTTGGAACATCCGGCAGACCACCGGGCTAATGTCCGCTTTGAAAAGCTTACTCTTTTCTGCGGCGGCCATGAATTTACCCAGCCGCACCAAGGGGGTATCCTTGCCGGGAGCAGAGGCGTGACCACCGGCGGAGCGGGCGATGAATTTCAGGTCTGCACAGCCCTTTTCACCCAGTCCTACCATGGCGAAGGTGCCCTTGGCACCGCCGATGGGCTCTTCCAAAATCATGCCGCCCTCGTCCAGAACCATAGAAAAACGGATGCCCCGCTTTTGCAGAGTCCGGGAAACGGTGTCGGCACCGGAGCCATCGCATTCTTCTGTGCAGGCGGAGAAGAAGTATACGTCCCGGTTGGGAACAAAACCGGCGGCGGACAGTTCCTCGGCGGCCTGAAGCATGGCGAAAAGACCACCCTTTGTATCCAGCGTACCACGTCCCCATACCTTGCCATCGGCAATGGCGCCGGAAAAGGGGGGATGCGTCCAGTTGCCGGAAGCCTCCACCACATCGTGGTGGTTCATCAACAGAATGGGCATTGCATCGGAACTTCCTCGCCAGCGCAGCAGAATGCTGCCATCAAAATCCTCCCATTCACACACGGCAAAAATGTGGGGGAAAGTGTCCCTAAGAAGCTGATGGAATTGACGAAACTTAGTTTTTTCTTGACCACTGACGGAAACAGTTTCCGCCTGGATCAGTGTTGAGAGGATTTGGGCATAAGAATTTTGTCGCATTGAGTATGCTCCTTTCCCGATCATATTATTATTGTATCATGAGTCGGACGAAAATGCAAATATTCAGAAAATTACGACCCAACCGGCATGCCGGTGGGGTCGTAATGATTATTTCTTTTTCTTTGATTTGGATTGCGGTTTCAAGATTGCAGCTGCGACGGCGGCGACCAGGGGAACGGTTAGGATCACGCCAATGGTGCCACATAGGCCGCAAAGAATCTCGATGGGAATAGAATTGTAGCCCATGGCTTGTACAAAGGTCATCTCGTATGCATATACATACAAAAGTGTGCTGGTAGCGGAACCGGCATAGGCCAAAATCAGGGTGTTGGACATGGTACCCATCATATCCCGACCTACACGCATTCCGGATTGGTACAGGTCCTTCGGCTTTAAATGTGGAGCTTTGTTCAGGACTTCATCCATGGCAGCGACCATAGATACGCTCACATCCATAACCGCACCGAGGGAAGAAATCAGCACGCCTCCATAGAGTATGCCACCCACGTCCAGGTTAGTGCGCTGAGAGATATACATCAACGATTCCACATCGTCACTTTGCATACCTGACAAATGGAACATGCGGCCAATGATCATTGCCAAAATACCGGAGATGGCAACGCCCAAAGTGGTACCAATAATAGAACAGAGGGTTTTGACAGACCAGCCGTTCATGATGTAGATGGATACGCTCAAAATCAAGGCAGCAGTGACAATGGCAGCCAAGATCCCGTTCATACCGATGTACAGCAATGGTACGAATACGCAAATAATGCAAATGAAGGTGAACACAAGGGAATAAAGCGCAGCGATGCCTTTTTTACCACCCACCAGAACTAAGATCAGGGCAAACAGACCGGACAGCAGCAATATCATTCCGGTGCGATCATAATTGTGAACGGAGCCGGCTAAGGTGCCTTCTGCGGTTTTGTAGATCAGTGCAATGATCTTAGTGCCTTCCTGACAGAATGCACCGATGGTATAGTCGTTAGCGTTTTCCAATGTGCAGGTATATTGCTTGTATTCGCCACTTTTGATGGTGACGCGCACAATTTGAGGGCCGCCATAGGGGGCGCCGCCACTGTGGTCGGAAACAATTTCAGTAACAACAGCCCGGACATATTCTGCATTATGTTGTGCTGCGATTTGTACACGCTTGACCTGCGCACAACCGATGATGATCCCAATCAGGATCACCATCGGAATGGCGATTTGCGCAAGGCGTTTCATAAAAGATTTTTCCAATCGTATCATGATTCGTTAACTTTATTAGGAACGGAAGAATATTGCAGCGTAGTAGCCGTAGACAGCGATGGCAGCGGCCAGAGGCGTAGATGCTGCCTGGTTGCCACAGTAAGAGCCCAGGCTGTAGGGCAGAATACCGGTGCAGTAGGTGTTGCCGTCGGCTGCGGTGTAAACGCCGCAGGCG
>JAZONA010000094.1:0-83344 GCA_045654265.1 Faecousia sp. | reverse complement strand
CTGTTCCAGGATCCCATGACCTCCTGCGGCTGCTTCGAGTGTATCTGTGGCGTCGAGCCCTGCTCCATGGGCGTGGTTATCACCTGCCGTGAGCATGCCGGCATGACTCCTCTGGGTATGAGCTTCTCCGAGATGGCCTCCATGACCGGTGGCGGCGTGCAGACTCCTGGCTTCATGGGCCACGGCAAGCACTTCATCTCCTCCAAGAAGTTTATCGCTGCTGAGGGCGGCCCCGGCCGTATCGTCTGGATGCCCAAGATGCTGAAGGATCAGATGCGTGAGCGTCTGGATGCAACTGCTCTGGAGCTGTACGGCGTGGAGAACTTCACCGACATGATCGCCGATGAAACCATCTGCACCGAGGATCCCGAGGAACTGCTGAACTTCCTGGGCGAAGCAGGCCATCCCGTTCTGGGCATGGAACCCTTCGATATGTAAGAACCTTAAAAATTCCCCGTCGCAAGACGGGGAATTTTTTTGCTTCGTGCAGCACCTTGGCTCCCTCTGATGAGGGAGCTGTCAGCGAAGCTGACTGAGGGAGAGAAAAACTACGACCATCTCCAATGTTAAATATTTGCAACATCTTCTCTCCCCCAGTCAAAGAGCGGCTCCAAAGAACCGCTCTTTGACAGCCCCCTCGTCAGAGGGGGCCAAGGGTACGTGCATGAACCTCACACACGAATATGACGAACCATAACCTCGGAACGGAGCGGATATTGGGACAAATGCCTAATTGACTTTAGCCTGATAAAATGATATATTTTTATCGAAATACAAAGGGCATAATGGCTCTAATTTTAACTTGGAGGATTACACATGAGCAAGATCAGTGTTATCGGTGCCGGCTCCGTCGGCGCAACCATCGCCAACGACCTGATGATTCAGGGCGTTGCTTCCGAGATCGTCCTGGTGGACGTAAACAAGAAGAAGGCTCTAGGCGAGGCTCTGGACATTTATCAGGGCGCACCCTTCTGCTCCCCCGCTACCGTCACCGCCGGTGAGTATTCCGACGTTGAGGGCTCCGACATTGTTGTCATCACCTGCGGTGTTGCCAGAAAGCCCGGCATGACCCGTCTGGATCTGGCTCAGGTCAACGTCAACATCCTGAAGGACGTTGCCGCCAACGTGACCAAGTACGCTCCCAACTCCATCTACGTCATCGTGTCCAACCCCGTTGACGTGCTGACCTACGTGTTCCACAAGATCTCTGGCATTCCCGAGAACCAGATCATCGGCTCCGGCACCATTCTGGACACCAGCCGTCTGCAGTCCACTCTGGCTAAGCGCTTCAACATCAGCCCCAAGAACGTCCATGCTCACGTCTACGGCGAGCACGGCGACAGCCAGTTCGTGCCCTGGTCCCTGGCTCACATTGCCAACAACCACGTGGATTCCTACCGCGATCACTCCCCCGACAAGGACCTGATCGACTGGAACCGCGACTACGCCGAAATCGAGGAGTTCGTTAAGAAGCCCGGCGCTCAGATCATCGAGAACAAGGGCGCTACCTTCTACGCCGTGGCCATGTCCGTGTGCCACATCTGCAAGTGCATCTACTCCGATGCCGGCACCGCTCTGTCCATCTCCACCATGATGCATGGCGAGTACGGTGTCAGCGATGTTTGCCTGTCCACCCTGGCTCTGGTTGACCGCAGCGGTGTCCGTGGCAAGATCCTGAATCCTCTGACCGAGGAAGAAACCGCCAAGATGCAGCTCAGCGCTGAGAAGCTGAAGTCCGTCATCGATCAGGTTCAGTTCTAATTAACTAGGGGAGGGTAACACCTCCCCTATCATGCGTTTTGTTACGCCAATCCCCCTACAATTATATATTTTTAAGGAGAATTATCATGGATTACGCAAAGGAATCCCTGCGACTGCATAACGAATGGAAGGGCAAGATCGAGGTTGTGGCCACCGTGCCCGTTGCCTCCAAGGAGGATCTGTCCCTGGCCTACACCCCCGGCGTTGCTCAGCCCTGCCTGGAGATCCAGAAGGACGTTGAGAAGTCCTACGACCTGACCCGCCGTCACAACATCTGCGCCGTTGTCACCGACGGCACCGCCGTTCTGGGTCTGGGCGACATCGGCCCCGAGGCCGGCATGCCCGTTATGGAAGGCAAGTGCGTTCTGTTCAAGGCCTTCGGCGACGTGGATGCCTTCCCTCTGTGCGTCAAGAGCAAGGACGTTGACGAGATCGTCAACACCATCTATATGATCTCCGGCTCCTTCGGCGGTGTGAATCTGGAGGATATCTCCGCTCCCCGCTGCTTCGAGATCGAGCGCAAGCTGAAGGAAAAGTGCGACATTCCCATCTTCCACGACGACCAGCACGGCACCGCCATCGTCACCCTGGCTGGCCTGATCAACGCCCTGAAGGTGGTTGGCAAGAAGAAGGAGGACGTGAAGATCGTCACCTCCGGTGCAGGCGCAGCCGCTATTTCCATTGTGAAGCTGCTGCTGTCCGCCGGCTTCAAGAACGTGATTATGACTGACCGCACCGGCGCTATCTATGCCGGCCGTGAGAAGCTGAACTGGATCAAGGAAGAAATGGCTCAGGTCACCAACCTGGACAAGGTTTCCGGCACTCTGGCTGACGTGATCGTGGGCGCTGACGTGTTCATCGGCGTGTCCGCTCCCGGCACCCTGACCACCGACATGGTCAAGACCATGAACAAGGATGCCATCGTCTTCGCCTGCGCCAACCCCACTCCCGAGATCTTCCCCGAGGATGCCAAGGCAGGCGGCGCCCGTGTGATCTCCACCGGCCGCTCCGACTACCCCAACCAGGTGAACAACGTGCTGGCCTTCCCCGGCATTTTCCGTGGTACTTTTGATGTCCGTGCTTCCGACATCAACGAGGAGATGAAGATGGCCGCCGCTATGGCCATCGCCGGCCTGATCTCCGACGAGGAGCTGAATGAGGATTACATCATCCCCGCCGCCTTCGATCCCAGAGTCGGCCCCGCTGTTGCTAA
This sequence comes from Faecousia sp., assembly GCA_045654265.1. Taxonomy (GTDB): domain Bacteria; phylum Bacillota; class Clostridia; order Oscillospirales; family Oscillospiraceae; genus Faecousia. Next base: position 80,370 of record JAZONA010000094.1, on the reverse strand, counting down.
GGCTGTTGCTGAGGCCGCCCGTGCTTCCGGCGTTGCAAGAATCTAATAACAAAAAGAGATGCTCAAAAGAGCATCTCTTTTTTTCTTGCACTCAGCGCAATCAGCACTTGCGAGGGCAAATAGAAGAACCAGCTGAGGAAAAAGTCCATGAAAATGATCCGGTACAGCAGGGAGCCTTCGGCAATGGGAAGATACCCGCCGGCGGCCACCTGCAATCCGATGACCGTGTCGCACAGCAAAAACAGAACAAATCCAATGGCCAAAAGCGGAGTTTTCTTAAAATTCGCCATGGACTGCACAATATTCATAATCAAATTGGCATAATAGCAAACGGAGATCACCGCCAATGCATCGGTCTTTTCCCGAAGTACCAGCACCGTTACCAAAGCACCGATCAGCGTCAACGCAACACGGATAGAACCCAGAACCTTGCTATGATTTACCCGCTGCAATTTCACCGCGTACAGACTCTGCGCCAGCAAGAACCACACCATGCCCCAAAGCTGTTGCTGTGGCTGCCACACCACCAAAAACAGATCCGCCATGCAGGTGCAGGCAAGACCGGCGATGATAAACTTATCCCCCCAATTCACCAGCGCAAAACAAAAACACAGCAAAATCGACAAATAGGAACTGGCCACCAGCAATTTTCCCCCGGTGGTCAGAATCAAATAATACAACACCGCTTCCAAAAGCAGAAAAATTCCCGTAAATATCCGTCGTTTCATGTTTACCCTCCTACTTTTTGCCCATACTATATGACAAATTCGCCAAAAATGCAAGCATTCTCCCGGTTTCTTCGGAAATTGTTCCCGATTTACCCCTTCCGGCAACTTTTTTGTTGACAGTACCCGGGTTGTGTGTTACACTTCAGGTAAGTGAATTGATAGAGGCGCGTCGCATCATCAGTACCGTCGCCCGTCGGCCTTCGCAGGGCTGGACGCCGGGAAAGGGATCGTCGCCGAAGGATGCTGAGGCGTAAGGCATCTTGGTCGGATTCGGGAATACCGGTTCGACTGTCGCATTTGCGGAGTGCTATCAACTGTCGTCCATCCCGCCCGGGGAGTGGAGGATTTTGATGGCCGATGCTTGCATCGGTTCTTTTTATTTTCTGGAAAAGGAGTATCACTATGAATAAGCCTATTTTTATGGGTGCCGCTACTGCGCTGATCACCCCTATGAACGAAACCGGCGTTGACTACGCCGCATTTGAAAAGCTCATCAACTGGCAGATCGAGGAGGGCATCGACGCGCTGGTCATCTGCGGTACCACCGGCGAAAGCTCCACTTTGTCCGATGCCGAGCATCGTGAGGTTCTGAAGTTTGCTCTGGATGTGGCTAACGGCCGTGTGCCCATGATCGCCGGCACCGGTTCCAACGACACCGCTTACGCCATCGACCTGACTCGCTACGCCTGCGAGATCGGTTACGATGCCATGCTGGTGGTGACCCCCTACTACAATAAGACCACCCAGAAGGGTCTGGTGGCTATGTTCAACGCCATCGCTGACGCATCCACCAAGCCCATCATTCTGTACAATGTGCCCTCCCGTACCGGCGTGAACATTGAGCCTGCCACCTATGTGGAGCTGGCCAAGCACCCCAACATCCGTGCCATCAAGGAGGCCAGCGGCAACATCTCCAAGATCGTCCAGACCGCCGCTCTGGTGGGTGACAAGCTGGATATTTACTCCGGCAACGACGATCAGATCGTGCCCATTCTGGCCTGCGGCGGCAAGGGCGTCATCTCCGTGCTGTCCAACCCCGCTCCCAAGGCGACTTCCGAAATGTGCAAGAAGTTCTTCGACGGCGACGTGGCCGGTGCTATGGAAATGCAGATCAAGTATCTGCCCCTGACCAATGCGCTGTTCAGCGAGGTCAACCCCATCCCTGCCAAGGCCGCCATGGCCGCCATGGGCTTCTGCGAGAACCGGGTGCGTCTGCCTCTGGTTCCCATGGAGAGCGCCCACGAGGCCGTACTGCTGGATTGTATGCGTGCGGTAGACATCCTCTAATCTGAATAAAGGATTTGATATTATGATCAAAATTGGTATCGTTGGCTATGGCAATCTGGCAAAGGGCGTAGAGTGCGCCATCCGCCAGAACCCGGACATGACCCTTGCGGCGGTGTTCACCCGTCGTGATCCTGCTTCTGTGCAGATCAAGACTCCTGACGTTCCGGTTCTGCATCTGGATGATGCAAAGGCCTGGAAGGACAAGATCGATGTGATGATCCTCTGCGGCGGCAGCGCCACAGACCTGCCCACCATGACCCCCGAAATGGCCAAGGATTTCAACGTAATTGACAGTTTCGACACCCATGCGGCCATCCCCGGGCATTTTGCCAACGTGGATGCGGCGGCGAAGGATGCCGGCAATATTGCCTTCATTTCCGTGGGCTGGGATCCGGGTCTGTTTTCCGTGAACCGGCTGTACGCCAGCGCCATTTTGCCCGAGGGTAAGGACTATACCTTCTGGGGCAAGGGTGTCAGCCAGGGCCACTCCGATGCGGTGCGCCGGATTCCCGGTGTCATCGACTGCCGCCAGTACACCATCCCGGTGGAGGCCGCTATGGATCGGGTGCGCAGTGGCGAAAACCCGGAGCTGTCCACCAGAGAGAAACACACCCGGTACTGCTATGTGGTGGCTGAAGATGGTGCGGATACTGCCGCCATCGAGAACGCCATCAAGACCATGCCCAACTATTTCGCTGACTACGACACCACCGTGGAGTTCATCACCATGGAGGAAATGCGCCGCAGCCATTCCGGTCTGCCCCACGGTGGCAGCGTGATTCGCAGCGGCATCACCGGTTGGGACGGGGAGAGCCGCCAGACCATCGAATACAAGCTGACTCTGGACTCCAACCCCCAATTCACCGCCAGCGTGCTGGTGGCCTGCGCCCGTGCGGCCATGAAGATGAAAGCCCGTGGCATCACCGGCTGCCAGACCATTTTCGACGTGGCACCTGCCGACCTGAGCCCCATGTCTAAGGCCGATATGCTGGCTCATATGCTGTAAAATAAAGAGGAAACGTTATGCTTTACAAGAACCTCGCCGTGAACGATCAGGGTCACCTGATGGTTGGCGGCTACGATACCGTGGCGCTGGCTCAGCGCTACGGCACCCCCCTGATGCTGTTGGATGAAACGGTGATCCGTAACCGTTGCCGCACCTACCTGAATGCGGTGAAGGACAGTCTGCCTGCCGGCTCCATGCCCCTGTACGCCAGTAAGGCCCTGAGCCTGAAGCAGATCTACCGGATCATGGCCGAGGAGGGCATGGGCATCGATGTGGTGTCCTCCGGTGAGATTTTCACCGCCCAGCAGGCGGGTTTTCCCATGGAAAACGCCTATTTCCACGGCAACAGCAAGACGGATAGCGACATCCGCTTCGCCATGGACAATGGCGTGGGCTGTTTTGTCTGCGACAATGCGGACGAGCTGGATGCCATCGATGCCGAGGCGGCACGCCGGGGCATTCGCCAGAAGGTGATCCTGCGGCTGACCCCCGGCATCGATCCCCACACCCACGAAAAGATCAACACCGGTCGCATCGACTGCAAGTTCGGCGCCGCCATCGAAACCGGTCAGGCGGAGGAACTGGTGCGCTACACCCTGAGCAAGGGTAATGTGGATCTTCGGGGCTACCATTGCCACATCGGTTCCCAGATCTTCGACCATGCACCTTTCTGTGATGCGGCGGTGATGATGCTGGAATTCCTGGCGGATATGAAGGCCAAGTACGGTTACGAAGCCCCGGTGCTGAATCTGGGCGGCGGTATGGCTGTGCCCTATGTGTCCAGCGATGATTCCATCGACTACGCCTACAACATCGGCAACATCGGCAAGCTGATTGACGAAGCCTGCGCCCGTTTGGGTCTGAATAAGCCTGCGATTTTGCTGGAGCCCGGTCGAAGCATCGTGGCCGATGCAGGCGTGACGGTTTACTCCGTCACCGGCACCAAGATCATCCCCGGCTTCAAGAATTACGCCGCGGTGGACGGCGGCATGGCCGATAACCCCCGGTACACTCTGTATCAGGCGGCATACACCGTCCTGCCTGCCAGCCGCATGAACGATGAGAAGGATTTCGTCTGCACCATCGCCGGCTGTTGCTGTGAAAGCGGCGACCTGATTCAGGAGAATGTGCCCCTGCCCAAGCCCAACCGTGGCGACCTGCTGGCGGTACTGACCACCGGCGCATATAACTACGCCATGGCCTCCAACTACAACCGCATCCCCAAGCCCCCGGTGGTGATGCTGTCGGAAAACGGCGATTACCTTGCCGCCCGACGGGAAACCCTGGCCGATGTCATGGGCTACGACCTGTAATAAAAAAGACACCGCCATCGGCGGTGTCTTTTTGTTTCAAATTAACCCCACAAGCTGTCGGGGTACTTGCCTTCCTCGGCCATGCGGCGCAGAGCGGCCACGATCTGGGGCTTGTCAGCGGCATAAGTAATGCCGTACCACTTGTCAGCGGAGTGAAGAACCTTAGCCCGAGCCTTGCCCTCAGCCAGCAGATCCGCCACCGCAAAAGGCAGGAAAAACTCCGCCTTTTCGGGATTTTTGGGCATTTCCTCAGCAATAAAGGTGGCAAACTTCGTCTTCAGCTCGCCCAGGAAGCCGGGGGTGAAGCCCCAGGTGTTCATGGAAACCACGGTATCGGGTGCCAGCTCCGTCCAGTTCTCGCCGTCCTCGGTGAAGCGGATGGCATCTCCCTGCACCTCGATGCGAGTGCGCTCATGGATGTCGGTGAGGTAGCCGTTCTCGTCAGTGGAGCATACCCCACGGGCGACACTACCGTTGTCGGTGACGGTCTTGCCCAGCTCATAGCCCACCATGCAGTATTCATACTTGTCGGTGTCCTGTGCGTTGCACAGAGCCTCATAGATGCTCTTGAAAGCGGACTTGCCGTAGTAATCGTCGGAGTTGATTACTGCAAAGGGAGCATCGCCAATCACCTCAGCGGCGCACAGCACGGCGTGACCGGTGCCCCAAGGCTTCTTGCGGCAATCGGGGACAGCGTAGCCCTCGGGGATCTTGTCGATCTCCTGATAGGCGTAGCGGATCTCCATGGGGCAGTTTGCCAACCGCTTGCCAACGGTGTCCATGAAGTCGGCACGGATGGCCTCCTTGATGATGATGACGGCAGTTTCAAAGCCTGCCTCGTGGGCATCGAACAGAGAGTAGTCCAGAATTGCTTCGCCGTGGCTACCCACGGGGTCGATCTGCTTCAGGCCGCCATAGCGACTGCCCATGCCTGCCGCCATGACTACCAGTACCGGTTTTTGTGCCATAATTTTGGCCTCCTATATCTCTTTTTATGGTATTATAGGGAATATTTCCCGAAAATGCAAGAGGGAATATTATAGTTCATTTAAGTAGATAGCATCGCCTTTCAGCTTATCCCAAGTGAAGACGGTTGCCAATTCTTTTGCGGAAATGGGGGTATCCCGATCCGTCAAACCGGCGGCGAAGGCCAGCTTGCCAATGAGTGCTTCCGGAGTTAGGCGCGCTCGAAGCTGTCCCAGATCCAGATCCTTGTCCCGTTTGCTCAGCCGCCGTCCGTCCGGTGCCAACAGCATAGGCACATGGCCGTATTCCGGATGGGCAAAACCAAACAACTCCTGCAAATACATCTGTCGGGGTGCGCTACCCAGCAAATCCATGCCACGAACCACCTCGGTGACACCGGCTTCCCCATCGTCCACAGTCACCGCCAATTGGTAGACATAACATCCGTCCGCCCGGCGTACCACAAAATCTCCGCAGTCAGTGGACAAATTCTGCTGGAACGTACCTTGGCAGAGGTCATGCACCACAAATTCCCGATCCGGAACCATGACACGCCATGCAGGCAGCCGCCCAGCCGGGGGATTCTCCAAATTCCGACAAGTGCCGGCGTACACATAAGTGCCGTCGGACAAATGGGGCGCATTCACATTATGAAGCTGGCTACGGGTGCAGTAACAGCCGTACAGCAGACCCATATCCTGCAATTTTTCAAAATATCGGTCATAGGCGGCGGTGCGCTGACTTTGGGGCGGCGTTTCCGAGTCCCAGTCCAGCCCCAGCCACAGCAGGTCATCCCGCAAAATTTGGGCGAATTCGTCGCTGGTGCGCTGGGTATCCAGATCCTCCATCCGCAGAACCAGCGAGCCATCCCGGCTACGCACCGACAGCCACGCAATCAGCGCCGCAAACACGTTGCCCAGATGCATCCGCCCGGAGGGGGTGGGCGCAAAACGCCCAACAGGCTTGGTCATAAAATTCCAACTTCCTTCGGATAAATAATCAGTAAACTTCCGTTTTTAACGGAAATACTAGCTTTTTCTCCAATAAAATGGTTACTCACGCCCAAGGGAAAACCGGCGGTGAGCTTGCCATTTTCCAGACTGTATTTCAGTCCCTTAATGGTCACGCCCTCGGCATCGTCACCCATGCAGAACACGGAAACGATGCCTTCCGCATTTTCAGGAAATGCGATTTCACCGTTTTTCACCACCGTTGCGACGCAGGAATTGCCCACGGCACAGCCGGCGGCACCCTGATCGGCAAGGTATTGGAGGGTTTGGAACATGGCGACAGTGTGGTCAAGCCGAGGGCCGTCCAAACCGCCGTAAATCACAAAGCTGTCGCATCCCATTGCCAAGCCCCGGCGCACCGCCAGCATGGCATCGGTGTCGTCCTTTTCCACCGGGAACACCGTGGAGCCCTCCGGGGTATAACCCAGAGAGTCGAAATCTCCCAAAATCACATCCGCTTGAATGCCCAAAGCCTCCGTGTGGCGCAGACCCCCATCGGCGGCGATGACCACCCCATCCAATGGCTCAGCCAAACCGTCAAACTCCCCGGCGCAGAAAATCACGCATTTTTTCATGCCAATTCCTCATCCATCAGCAGGTGGAACAGCTCATTGATCCGCTCCGTCCGCCCTGCCAGATACAGCGCCCCAAACAGAGCCTCCAGGCCGGTAGCCTTAGCATATTCCGCAGGGGTTGCCCCCTTGGGCACGCCGTGGACGTGGGAATTTTTGCCCCGGCGGTAGTAGCCCAGCTCCTCCTCGGTCAGATGAGGCAGGAGTTTTTCGGCAAATTTCGCCTGCGTGGGTGCTTTCACCAGCGCCACCGTTTCCCGATGAAGCCGATCCACCGTCTTGCCTCCCTGGGCGCACAGATAGCTGCGGCACAGCAGCTCAAAAACCCCGTCCCCAATGTGCGCCAGGCCCAGGTTGGTGATGGCATCGATCTGCCGCTTGTCCATATTCATGTTAAAATAGTTTTCCATAGGGGTACTCCCATCCTAAATCTTAGACATATTCTAACAGATAGCCAGCAACTTGTAAAGTGTTGTAATTCCCCTTGACAAACCGGGAAAACTTTCATAAAATATAGGAAATCCTTCTGCATAACTGACGGATTTACGCGAATCAACGCGGGGGAGTGCAGAAGCTGTGAGCCGACCGTCTGGGCGATCCGTTGTTACCGGATCGCCCTTTAATTTTTAGGAGGACAGTATGAAAAAGATTCTCAACAAGATTCAAAATCTATCCGAATCCAACTTCCTGAAGCTGTTTTTCAGCTTCATCACTCTGGCGTTCTTCGTGGCGGCAGTGTGCATGCCCGACAGAGCCAATATGTTCACCGGCCTGTGGGAGATCATCACGGGTCCCAGCAAGATCTCCACCAACTATTTTGCCGTGGGCGGCTATGCGGCCACCTTCCTGAACATGGGTCTGGTCAGTGCCATTTGTCTGGGTCTGTACCACATCACCGGTGCCAAGGTAAACAACGTGTCCACCCTGGCATTCCTGCTCACTGCCGGCTTCTGTTCCTGGGGCATCCATGTGCTGAACATCTGGCCCTCCATGCTGGGCGTGGTGCTGTACTGCATCATCAAGAAGGAAAAGCTCTCCGCTAACGCCAATGCCATGCTGTTTTCCACCGGCATTGCTCCCCTGATCACCGAGCTGATGCTCCGCTATCCCGGCACCCAGGTTGGCTTCACCTTCATCGGCATTGCATTGTCCATCCTGATCGGTTTGGCCATTGGCTTCTTCCTGCCTGCGGGCCTTGCCTTCTCTCCCAAGGTGCATAAGGGTTTTGATCTTTACTCCGCCGCTCTGCCCATCGGCATGATGGCATTCTTCCTGCAGGCAATTCTTTACAAGACCCAGGGCGTTGCCCTGCCTGCCGCTCCCGATGCGGCTACGCTGCAGGTAACTGCCCGACTGGGCGTGAACATCTTCTGCGGCGCTGTTTTTGGACTCAGCGTTGTTGCCGCATTCCTGCTGGGCTGCAAGCCCAAGGACTACTGGAAGGCGCTGAAGGATCCGGATCTGGTAACCAATTTTACCTCTACTTACGGCAACGCCACCTTCCTGATGAATTTCGGCATCTACGGCCTGCTGATCCTGGGCTACTACAACCTGATCGGCGCCAGCTTCAACGGCATCACCTTCGGCATCATCTTCTGCATGGTGGCCTGCTGCAACTCCGGCTCCCACCCCGGCAACGTGTGGCCCATCGTGGCGGGCTATGTAGCCTCCAGCTTTGTGTTCGGCTGGATCGCCAAGCTCACCGGCGGTGACTTTACCGGCGCCATCAATGCCCAGGCAATCATCGTGGGTCTGTGCTACGCCAACGGCCTGAGCCCCATCGCCGACAAGTACGGCTGGCACTACGGTTTCCTGGCCGCTGTGATGCACTATGTGTTGGTGACCAGCGTCCCCAACCTCCACGGCGGCTACTGCCTGTACAACGGCGGCTTTACCGCGGCGCTGATCTGCCTGATTCTGGTGCCTCAGCTGGAGAAGTTCTCCAAGACCAAGGAAGAACGTACCGGCAAGAAGCTGTCCTCCAAGAGTTCATAATATCAAAGGAGCTGCCAATTCGGCAGCTCCTTTTTACGGAGTATGTAAATGATTGTTCTATTGTGGAAATATGAAAAATATTTTGACAAATCGTGTATACAGGTTTATAATGGATATGATATGGGCAAAATTCCCCATTTTTGATCGAAATTTCTATAAAGGTGGATCAAGATATGTATAAAATCGTACGCAAAAAGGAACTGAACTCCGCCGTTACCCTGATGGAGATCGAAGCACCCTTCATCGCCAAGAAGGCTAAGGCCGGTCAGTTCATCATTTTCCGCATTGACGAGCAGGGCGAGCGTGTTCCCCTGACCATCGCCGGTTATGACCGGGAGAAGGGCACCGTCACCATCATCTTCCAGAAGGTCGGCTTCTCCACCATCGCTCTGGGCAACCTGAACGAGGGCGACTACATCCGTGACTTCGTTGGCCCTCTGGGCAAGCCCACCCCCGTGGAAGGCAAGAAGAAGGTCTGCGTGGTTGGCGGCGGTGTTGGCTGCGCCATTGCTCTGCCCTCTGCCGCTGCCTTTAAGGAGGCCGGCGCTGAGGTTACCGTTATTGTCGGTTTCCGCAGCAAGGACATCGTGATTCTGGAAGAGGAATTCCGTGCCGTGTCCGACCGTTTCATCCTGATGACCGACGACGGCTCCTACGGCCAGCATGGTCTGGTCACCCAGCCTCTGAAGGAGATGCTGGAGGCCGGCGAACAGTTTGACGAGGTTCTGGCCATCGGCCCCATCCCCATGATGAAGTTTGTCAGCCTGACCACCCTGCCCTTCGGCACCCACACCAGCGTGTCCCTGAACCCCATCATGGTTGACGGCACCGGTATGTGCGGTGGCTGCCGTGTCACCGTTGGCGGCGAAACTAAGTTTGCCTGCGTAGACGGCCCCGAGTTCGACGGCCACAAGGTGGACTTCGCCGAGCTGATGAAGCGTAACTCTGTCTATCGTGATCGTGAGGCAGAGGTCAAGGAAACCCACGCCTGCCGCATGGACGCCATGGGCAAGGCTCTCATTAAGTAAGGAGGAAATGCGAAATGGCAAACATGACTCTGGTTAAGACCCCCATGCCTGAGCAGGATCCTCAGGTTCGTGCCCGTAACTTCAAGGAAGTTGCTCTGGGCTACACCCCCGAAATGGCCATCGAGGAAGCTGGCCGCTGCCTGAAGTGCAAGAACCCCAAGTGTGTTGAGGGCTGCCCCGTTAACGTGCGCATCCCCGAGTTCATCGCCAAGGTTCAGGAAGGCGACTTCAAGGCCGCTTACGAGATCATCACCTCCACCAATGCCCTGCCTGCTCTGTCCGGCCGTGTCTGCCCCCAGGAGAGCCAGTGCGAGGCTAAGTGCGTCCGTGGCATCAAGGGCGAGCCCGTTGCCATCGGCCGTCTGGAGCGTTTCGTGGCTGACTGGTACCGCGAGAATGTCAACGCTATGCCTGAAAAGGCTGAGTCCAATGGCATCAAGGTTGCCGTGGTCGGTTCCGGCCCTGCCGGCATGACCGCCGCTTCCGACCTTGCCAAGAAGGGCTACGAAGTGACCATGTTCGAGGCTCTGCACACCGCCGGCGGCGTGCTGGTGTACGGCATCCCCGAATTCCGTCTGCCCAAGGCAATCGTTGCCAACGAGATCACCAAGCTGCAGGCTCAGGGCGTTGAGGTCATGACCAACATGGTCATCGGCCGTGTCCTGACTCTGGACGAGCTGTTCGAGATGGGCTACAAGGCCGTGTTCGTGGGCTCCGGCGCCGGTCTGCCCATGTTCATGAACATCCCCGGCGAGAGCCTGAACGGCGTGTTCTCCGCCAACGAGTACCTGACCCGTACCAACCTGATGAAGGCCTACACCGAGGAGGCCGACACCCCCATCATCAAGTCCAAGGCTGTCGCCGTTGTCGGCGGCGGTAACGTGGCAATGGATGCCGCCCGTTGCGCTATGCGTCTGGGCGCTGACCATGTTTACATTGTCTACCGCCGTGGCGAGGCTGAGATGCCCGCCCGTCTGGAGGAGCAGCACCACGCTAAGGAGGAGGGCATCGAGTTCAAGACTCTGTGCAACCCCACCGAGATCATCGGCGATGAGAATGGCCGTGTCTGCGGCATGAAGTGCGTGCGCATGGAGCTGGGTGAGCCCGATGCTTCCGGCCGCCGCCGTCCCATCGAGGTTCCCGATTCCGAGTTTGTTCTGGATGTGGATACCGTGATCATGTCCCTGGGCACCAGCCCCAACCCTCTGATCCGCTCTACCACCCCCGGTCTGGAAACCAACCGCAAGGGCTGCCTGATCGTGGACGAGAACGAGATGACCACCCGTGAGGGCGTGTTCGCCGGCGGCGATGCCGTCACCGGTGCCGCCACCGTCATCCTGGCTATGGGTGCCGGTAAGAAGGGCGCAGAAGCCATCGACAAGTTCCTGAGCAAGTAAATTGGATAACAAAAAGCGCTGCTTTTCGCAGCGGTTTTTATTTGTTTGCGTAAAAAACTGCCCATAGCCGTAGCTATGGGCAGTATGTATTGGAAGATTAGTTGAGCTTCTTGGGGATGCTCAGGACGCAGGCGATGCCGATGATCACCAGCAGAGAGATGCCCAGAACCAGATAAACAGTCATACGCTTAGCACGGCGCTCAGCTTCGGTCATCTGCTTCTTAGGAGCGGTGGTGGGCTTGGTAGCCTCTTCCTCACCCTCGCCTTCGCCTTCGGAAGGAGCTTCGGTGGGCTCTTCGTCCTCAGCGGGAGCGGTGGTGGGCTCCTCGGTGGGCTCGGTGGGGTCCTCGGAGGGCTCGGTGGGATCCTCAACAGGAGGAGCAACGGGCTCGTCGCCATCGGTGACTTCAGTAACCAGGATGGTAGCGGTGTCGCCGGTGATGTCAACAGTAATCTTGATGGTCATGTCCTTCTCAGCGGTGAAGGGCATATCGCCGCTCATACCGGAGCAGGTCAGATCGGCCTTCTCGCCCAGAACGATGGTAGCGGAGCCGAAGTTGCAGGTGTCGTCCCACTTGTCGTTACCGGCAACCTTGAACTTCATGGTAGTACCAGCGGTCATTTCCAGGGTCTTTTCCCAGATGCCGTCGGAAACTTCGGTCATGTCGCCTTCATCGGCCTCGGGCTTCCACTCGGGAACGCCGGGGATGCCGGTGCCGACAACGGCCAGGCTCTCAACGGTATCGAAGGCAGCCATGGCAGGGATGAACAGCATTGCCAAGCATGCCAGAGCGCAAAGGATCGCAAAGAGTTTTTTCATTTTGTAATTCCTCCAGTGCTATTTTGTTAGACTGCATCATTATAGCACACATTTTTCCGAAGTGCTAGACATTTTCACAAATTTTCTCAAAAAATTGCAAAAAAATTTTATAGCTACCGACGAGCCATGGCGGCAGTTTTGAATACCCGCAGGAGCATCTGGCTGAAGGTCAGCTTCGGCACGGAGGTTTCTGCCACCATGGGGATTTGGCGAAGCACCTGCTGTCCGCAGAGGATGGTCATGGTGCCCAGCCGCTGTCCACGGCTTACGGGTGCTGCAATGGATTCTTCCAGCTCCATCCGGGTGGTCACGGCGGACTGCTGAGCCTTGTCGATGAGCAAAACCGGCTCTTCCCCCGGGACGGCGGTGACGGTATCCGCCTGTCCCAGCGTTACTGGTACTTGCCCGGACTGGGCTTCCGGCGTAATCAGGGCGTAGTTGGCGAAGCCGTAATCCAGCAGCGATTTACAAGCAGCGAACCGCTCGGCAGAGCTTCCGCAACCCATGACCACCACGATCAGCTCCATGCCGTTGCGCTGCGCCGAGGCGGAAAGACAGTACCCAGCCTTGGCGGTAAAGCCGGTTTTCAGGCCGGTGCAACCCTGATAAAAACGAACCATTTTGTTGGTGTTTGATAGTCCAAATGTGCCGTTACGCACGGAATCCATCCAAATAGTTGTGAATTTCTTGATATCCGGATGCTTCGTCAGAAGCTCCCGGGACATAAGGGCAATATCGTGGGCGGATGTCAAATGCTCCGCCGCACCGGCATCGTCGTCCAGGCCGGTGCAGTTGACAAAGTGGGTGTCTGCCATGCCCAGCTCCTGAGCCCGCTTGTTCATAGCTTCCACAAAAGCCGCTTCCGAGCCTTGCAGATGCTCAGCCATGGCGCAGGCGCAGTCGTTGGCGGAACTGACGGCGATGGATTTGAGCATGTCGGAAACGGACATGGTTTCCCCCACCTTCAGATAGATCTGGCTACCACCTTTGGCGGCGGCGGTTTCCGAGGCGGTGACGGTATCTTCCCAACGCAAACGACTGGAATCGATGGCCTCCATAATGAGAAGCATGGTCATCACCTTGGTGACGCTGGCCGGGGGGAGTTTTTCGTGGGCGTTTTGCTCATAGAGGATGGTGCCCGTGGCGGCGTCCATCAAAATGGCGCTTTTTGCAGCCACCTCCGCCGGTGCGGCTTGCACCCGGACTGGGATGGTCACCAGCGTTAAGGCCAATAAAATGCAGAAAAATCGCTTCATGGGTACCCCTCCTAATCTCAGTGGTACAAACTATGCGCTGAAAAGGATGGGTATGCCTCTTGCAATACACCCATTTTGAGGATATAATGTAAATGATTATTTAGCCTAGAGCTTCCCCCTGGGGGGAAGCTGGCAAAAATCTTTGATTTTTGACTGATGAGGGGGCTGATGTGTGATTTTCTGCCCAATGTACCCCTCATCCGCCCCAGTGTGCGCACTGGGGCACCTTCTCCCCAGAGAGAAGGTTTTGCAAACAATCATTTACCGTGCCAAAGGAGGCAAGCCATGAACATTCGCCGCGCTGAGGAAAAGGACATTCCGGGGATCTTGTCGCTGTTGCGGCAGGTGGGGCAGGTGCATCATCACATCCGGCCGGATATTTTCCCGGAAACGACCTTAAAATACGATAAAACCGCTCTTTTAGAGTTGTTAAAGGATGAAAAACGTCCGATTTTTGTAGCTATGGATGGAGATTTTGTGGCCGGTTATTGCTTCTGTGTCATCAAAATCAGCGATAATACCGCGGTTTCCACCGCCCGCAAGGAACTGTACATCGACGATCTGTGCGTGGATGAAGGCCGCCGGGGCCAGGGCATCGCCACGTCCCTGTACCGGTGGGTCAGCGGCTGGGCAAAGGAGATCGGCTGTGATTTTCTCACCCTGAATGTGTGGTGCGGCAACGATGGCGCTATGAAATTTTACGATGCCATGGGCATGACGCCCCGGCACATCATGATGGAAACGAAGTTGTAAAAGTGAGGTCACTATGCTCATTAAGAATATGATTTACGAAGCCGAGGTGGGCGACTACACCTCCGAGGGTCAGGGCATTGCCAAAATCGAGGGCTGTGCGGTGTTCATCCCCAACGCCATTGTGGGGGAAAAACTGAAAGTCCGCATCGAGCGGGTGCATAAAACTTGGGCCTCCGGCAAAATTGTGGAGGTTCTGGAGCGGTCGGAGCATCGGGTGAACCGGGAATGCCCCGTGGCAAAGCTCTGCGGCGGCTGTGATTTTTGGCATATGGACTACGAAGAGGAGTCCCAGCTGAAGGCCAATCGGGTGAAAAATTGCCTCAACCGCATGGGCGGCGAAAATTTGGAGGAAGTGCCGATTCTGGCGGCGCCCACCTGCTACGGCTACCGAAATAAGGCCCAGTACCCGGTTTCCAGCAAGAAGGGCAAGGCCTTTGCAGGCTTTTTCCGGGCCGGCACCCATGATGTGGTGGAAAATAAGCGGTGTCTGATCCTGCCGGAGCAGATGGATCAGGTGAAGGATATCGTCATCGGTCACATGAATTATTTCCGCATCCCGGCTTACGATGAGCAGACTCACAAGGGTCTGGTGCGGCACATTTACGTTCGCCGGGGCGTGGTGTCCGGGCAGGTGCTGGTGTGTCTGGCGGTGAACGGCCGGAAGCTCCCCCACCATGAAAAATTGGTGGAATCCCTGAAAAAAGTGGACGGGTTTACCACCCTTGTCCTTAGTGTGAACACAAAAAAGGGCAATACGATCTTGGGTGACGAATTCATCCCACTCTATGGCGAGGGATTCATTGAGGACACCCTCTGTGGGCTGAAATTCCGGCTGTCGGCGAGGTCATTCTATCAGGTGAACCACCATCAGGCTCAGCGGCTCTATGCCGCTGCCATCGAGCAGGCGGAGATCACCAAGAAGGACACGGTGCTGGATCTGTACTGCGGTGTTGGTACGATCACCTTGGCTATGGCTGCTGCCGCAGGCAAGGTCATCGGCGTGGAGGTCGTGGAGCAGGCGGTGGCCGATGCCCGGGAGAATGCCAAGCGCAACGGCATCGAAAATGCGGAATTTTTCTGCGGCGATGCCGGACAGGCGGCGCTGGCGCTGGAGGCTCAGGGGATCCGGGCGGACGTGGCGGTGGTGGATCCGCCCCGAAAGGGTCTGAATGCGGATACCATCGAGGCTCTGCATCGCATGGCACCCCGGCGGATCGTGTACGTTTCCTGCGACCCGGCGACTTTGGCACGGGACGTGGCTCTCCTGAAAGAACGTGGCTATGCGGTAAAGAATGTCCTGGCAGCGGACTTGTTCCCCAGATGTGCCCATGTGGAATCGGTTGTCTGTCTGACTGGGGAAATGAATTCCCATGAAATGAAACTCCATTCTTCCCCCTTTGCGAAGATAAAAAGTGGCGAAAAGACAATAGAGCTTCGTTTGTACGATGAAAAGCGCCAGAAAATCAAAGAGGGTGATAGCATCACCTTTACAAACACGCAATCCGGCGAGAAGATACGGGCTACAGTAAAGAAATTGCACCGGTTTGACAATTTTGAAGAATTGTACAAATCTTTGCCGCTTTTGCAGTGCGGATACACCGCGGAAGATGTTGAAAAGGCGCACCCGTCTGATATGGAGCAGTATTATTCTGCGGAAGAACAGAAAAAATACGGCGTTGTGGGTATCGAACTGCAACTGCCCAAATGAATGAAAGATGAATGAATTAACTGCCTGATTCGCACCGGAGATATAATAAGGAGAGAAAAGCTATGCTGGAAAAAAGGTATCGTGCGTTTATAGCAAAACATCCGGGTTTCGATTATGCAAATGCGTTCATTTCCACGTTTTCACCGGTTACGCTCGTATTTCTGGCGGTTCTGATTTTTGGCTTTACTGAGGGGCTGGGAATCCTTCTGGCTTATGCGGTGTTTGGCAGTTTTATACTGGGTATCGGATTGGCCTCCTGCGTCGCCGCCAAATATAATAAGGAGTTCTTTTGGCGGTGGGGTATTTATCCCATAGCAATCGGCGCAGTCATCGCAGTAGGAAATGTGATCTGTGCACATAGTGAACGCGTCGCTCAAGTGTTAACTGAAGATCTACTTTCCTTTCAATTGTTTTGCTACATTGGCGTTTTCTGGTCTATGCTCCTATATTATGTGGCGAGGGACGCAATTGAAGATCATTTGGTGCGCAAAACCCGTTTAACGAAAAAACAAATCGATGATCGGAAAAACGGCTTTTTCAACATGCTTTGGTATCGGGAAATTCACAAAGAGTATGGCACTGGTTGGATACATTATTTTATCGTGTTTTACACGACAGCACTTATGCTGTTGCTGATTGGCACAGCGGCGTTGGTATTACATAGAATAGTTATTCAAATTGTCATGCCGCTATGCTTGGTTACAGCTATTGGGTCGATCATTTTGGAGTTGTTTGTTTTTGTGATTGGGCGCAAGAATAAAAAGTCCTATCACAAAACAAATAAGAAGCGCTTACTGGCAAAAATCCCGGGTTGTTATGAAATTGCCATTATTGCAGTTGTTGTGGTGTTAACGTATTGGCAAATGCGGTTTTATCTGGGTCTTGTTGGATGTTGGTCGTAGAAAAGGCGCAGTAATGACGAAAGCAGACACTCAGCTGAGTGTCTGCTTTTTGCACGTAAATGATTTTTAGCGGGCATGGCCCGCCGCAAGACGCGTTCTGAACCTATGTGATGGACGAACGCCGCAGGGTGTCACTCGGTAACGAAAAAGGCGGTTGTCGCAGGCAAAAAAGTTACCGAGCGGTACCCAATGGCGTAACGATTACCGCCACCCAAGCACGAGATGTCAGCCGGCACTGCCGGCAAACAATCATTTAGCGCATATTGCGTTTTTGCTGGGGGTGTGGTATGATTAGGGAAAAAGGAGGTATTTCCAATGGGTGTTGAATTTGAACTGAAGTTTTCTGCACAGCCAGAGCAACAAGAGGCGATTTTTGGGGCGTTTCCCGGGGATTATGCAACTTTCGATATGGAAACCACCTACTACGATGCGCTGGATTCTGCGCTGTCGGAGCGGCACATTACGCTGCGGCGACGGTTTGAAAACGGCGAGTCTGTTTGCACGGTAAAGACCCCCACCTCCGGTTACGGACGTGGAGAGTGGGACTGCCGGTGTGATAAGATCGAGGATGCGATTCCTGAGTTATGTAAACTTGGTGCCCCGGAGGAGCTTCTTGCTTTCACTGCCGGGGGTGTTACCCCCATCTGCGGCGCAAAATTTTTCCGCCGTGCCTTGCTGGTGGAATTCGCCGGTGCGGAGCTTGAACTGGCGCTGGACAAGGGCGTGCTCATGGGCGGCGGCAAGGAAGTGCCTCTGTGCGAGGTGGAAGTGGAGCTGAAATCCGGCGCTGAGGACGCCGCCGTGGAGTTCGGTGTGATTTTGGCTCGGCGGTTCGGCCTCATCCCCCAGAAAAAAAGTAAATTCCGCCGTGCGCTGGCGCTGGCGAAAGGAGAATAATATGGCCGGTTTGGACGCTTTTTTTGAAAAATACGACCGTTTGGTGCTGTTTGACACGGAAACCACCGGTCTGACCTTCAGCCGTGATGAGATCATCGAATTTTCTGCGGTGGTTATCGAGCGGGAGGGCATCGTCCGGGAATATGACGAGCTGGTGACCCTTGCCCCCGGTAGCTTCATCCCGCCCAAGATCCAACAGCTCACCGGCATCACTGAAATGGACATCCGGGAACGGGGTCTGCCCAAGACCCGGGTCTGCCGGGATATTGCGGAAATGATTCAGGGAAATACCCTGCTGCTGGCCTATAATGCCCATTTTGACCTGAGTTTTCTTTACTATATGCTCCTGCGAGATGGCGACCCCATGATCCTGAAGGGTAAGGACAAGCTGGATCTGCTGACGGTTTACCGGGATCGGCGGAGCTTCCCCCACCGGCTGAGCAGTGCCATCGAGGCCTACGGCCTTACCGGCAAGGTGGTCAATTCCCACCGGGCCATTGACGATGTGATCGCCACCGTGGCGGTGATGGAGGAAATGATCCGGGAAAAAGACGACTTGATGAATTATGTAAACCTTTTCGGTTACTTAGCCCAGTACGGCATTGACGGTAAGCCCATCGGCTCTGTCAATTACAAGCCCCAGCAGTACGATCCCCCCAAGCCGCTGTATGAGATGTGAAAACCTTTTCCCCAAGGAGAAGCTTTGTAGAAAATTTAACCCAGGGGTTGACAAACCCCTGGGTGTTATGATATGGTAACTGTACTAATACAGTTGATACAGTTAATACGGAGGTGGCCTATGGTAACACTGAATTATCGTGATTCCCGGCCAATTTACAGTCAGATCATCGATTCCTACCGGGAGCAGATCCTCACGGGGGTGCTTCGGGAAGGGGATCGGTTGCCCAGCGTCCGGGAGCTGGCAATGGAGCTGACCATCAACCCAAACACCATCCAGCGAGCCTATCGGGAGCTGGAGGGGTCAGGGTGGATCGCTTCGGTGCCGGGGAAGGGCAGTTTTGTCTGCGGAATTCCCCAAAACCAATCCACCCAGGGGCTTTTGTCAGAATTTGACCGCCTGGCAAAAACGCTGACAGACAGCGGCATCAGCCGGGAAACGCTGATCGCCCGGATCATGGAAGGAGGAAACAGTCATGCTTGAAATGAAAAATGTGACCAAAACCTTTGACGGCTTCACCGCTCTGAATGACCTGAGCCTGAAGGTTCCAAAGGGCGCAGTGTACGGTCTGGTTGGCCCCAACGGCGCCGGCAAATCCACTGCCATCCGTCATCTGACCGGCGTATACCGGCAGGATTTCGGCGAAGTGTTGATGGAGGGGCAACCCATCTACGAAAATACCCCCCTCAAATGCCGCATTGGCTACATCCCTGACGACATTTTCTACTTCCCCTCTGCCACGCTGGAAGATATGCGAAAATACTACGCCGGTCTGTATCCCAGCTTCGACGATGCCCTCTTTGAGCGGCTGTATGAGGTGTTTCAGCTTCCCCGGAAGGGTGCGATCCGCCGGTTTTCCAAGGGTATGCAGAAGCAGGCGGCGTTCCAGCTGACGCTGTGCATCCGTCCGGACGTGATGATTCTGGACGAGCCGGTGGACGGACTGGATCCGGTGATGCGTCGGCAGGTGTGGAGCCTGATTTTGGCGGACGTTGCCCAGCGGGGTACCACGGTGCTGATCTCTTCTCACAATCTTCGGGAGCTGGAGGACATCTGCGACCATGTGGGCATCATGGACAAGGGGCGGATGCTCCTGCAGAGAAGCCTTGCGGATATGCAGGGCACCACTTACAAACTGCAAATCGTAGGCGAAGTCCCCGAATCTTTGGAGATTCTCCACGAAACTGCCTCCGGACGGATGCGTACGCTTATCGTCCGGGGAGATGCGGATTCCATCACCCAGGCGGTGAGCGCTGTGAATCCGGTGTATTTCGACGTTTTGCCTCTTTCTTTGGAGGAGATTTTCATTTACGAGCTGGGAGGTGTGAATTATGAAGTTAAAAACATTGTCCTGTAATCCCATGGCCTTGCGCAAGGACATCTTCCGGTTCGCACCGGTGTGGGCGCTGTACACCATTTTGAGCATCACCGGTGTGGTGAACATTATGGGCTTTGTGATCATGCTCAGCGAAGCCCCAGAGGTGAACGCCCAGTTCATTGCCATATGCATCGGCGCATTCAGCGTGTTGAATATGATCTACGCCCTGATCACGGTACTGATGCTCTACGGTGATCTGTACAACACCCGGATGTGCTATGCCATCCACGCCATGCCCCTGCGCCGGGAGGATTGGTTTATCACCCACACCGTGGCAGGCTTGGCGTTTTCCATCGTGCCCAATTCTGCGATTTGCTTGTGCATGATGCTGTTTTTCGGCAATCTTTGGTATGTGGCACTGCTGTGGTTTTTGGGCATGACGCTGGAATATCTGTTCTTTTTCGGCTTGGGAAGCCTCTGCGCCGTATCCACCGGCAAGCGATTTGCCACCTCTGCGGTGTATCTGATCGTCAATTTCCTGGCACCCATCGCCGCACTGTTCGTGCTGGGCTTCTATGCGCCGCTGCTGTACGGCGTTGACATCCGCTACGACTATTTCTTCTTCCTCAGCCCGGTGGTGTGGATGTGCACATTGATAAACGGACTGGTGAAGATTGAGGATATGGGTGTTCGGGATACGGAGTTGGTAGTGCTGGGACTTACCGAACACTGGTGGTATCTGGCGGCAGTTGCGGTGATCGGCATTGGCATGCTGGCGCTGGCGATGGTCGCCTACCGCCGCAGAAAGCTGGAATGTGCCGGCGATTTCGTGGCGTTCAAGCCCATGGGCAGCGCATTCTGGATCATCGTCACCCTGACGGCAGGACTGATTTTCCGCACCTTCGGCAACCTGTTTACCCGGGGCGCCGGATATGTATTCCTGATCGTGGGCATCGTGGTGGGCTTTTTTGTCAGCCGGATGCTGCTGGAGCGGAAGGTTCGTGTGTTCAGCGGCAAGAATTTTGCCAAGTGCGGCATCACCACCGGCGTGGTCATCGCAAGTCTGCTGATCGTGTGGTGGGATCCCTTCGGTGTGACCACTTGGGTGCCGAACCCCGACCGGGTGGCAAGCGTCACTATTTCTGAAGAGAATACCACCGAATATCTGTACCACTTCTCTGTGGGTGCCGATGCCAAGGTGACAGTCACCGACGAGGATGAGATCGCAGAGCTGGTCGCCATTCATCAGAAGATCCTGGAGCAGGAGCGTCCGGAAAAGGATGGTCTGTTCGGGAGCTACGACTATGATTACGAGGATGTTTCCATCACCTACACCATGAGAAGCGGACGCAAGGTCACCCGCAACTACAGCTACAGACGGACTTCCGGTGTCCAAAACACCCTGGAAAAATACTACGCCCGTCCGGAATATGTGATGGAATACACGGATTTTGAGGAATTTCTGGCAGCGGTAGAGTCTGTGGAAGCGGACTGGGGTGCCGTATATAACGATGAAGAGGCCCGGGAGCTGGTAAAAGCCATCAAGCTGGACGGTGATGCCGGTTGCCTGGAGCAGGATGTGTATTATGAAAACAGTATCTACATCCGGATCACCATGGATGATGAATACAGAACCTTCCACATCACCGAAAAATGTGCCAATGCCATGCAGTGGCTATATGACCATGGGTATACCCAGTATACCCAGAAGGATTGGTAAAAAAACAAAACCCCCGGAACATTCGTTCCGGGGGTAATATGCTATTAGTCAGCAACGTAGGGCAGCAGAGCGATCTGACGGGCGCGCTTGATAGCGGTGGTCAGGTTGCGCTGATGAGCTGCGCAGGTACCGGTGGTACGGCGGGGCAGAATCTTGCCGCGCTCGGACAGGTAACGGCGGAGCTTAGCGGTGTCCTTGTAATCGATGCTGGTCACCTTGTCCACGCAGAAAGCACAAACCTTCTTGCGCTTGCGGGGACGAACACGCTGTTCGTTAGCCATGGTCATTTCCTCCTTGTAAGATTGTAGAAAAGTTCGTTAGAAAGGAAGCTGTGCGTCGTCATCGTCCAGCATCGCAAAATCAGATGCGGGGCTGGGCGCAGGAGCGGAGTAACCGCCGTAGCTGGGGGCAGGAGCGGAATAGGTGTTACCGCCGTAGGAGTTCCCACCGTAGCTGTTGCCGCCGTAGGAATTGCCCTCGCTGCTGCGCTTGCTTTCACCGAAGTAGACATTATCTGCCACCACTTCGGCGGTGCGGCGCTTATTGCCATCCTTGTCAGTCCAGCTGCGGATCTGCAGCCGGCCGGAAACCACTGCCATGGAGCCCTTGGTGAAATACTTGGAGACAAATTCTCCGGTCTGACGCCAAGCGACACAGTCAATGAAGTCGGTTTCCTTCTCGCCGTTCTCGTTTTTGCCGAAATCACGATCGACAGCAACGGTGAAGCTGGCAACGGCAATACCGCTGCCGGTACGGCGAAGCTCGGGGTCACGGGTCAGGCGACCCATGATGGTGATGTGGTTGAGCATAACTTACTCCTCCACTGCGGTGACCAGGCAACGCATGATGCCGTCGGTGATCTTCATCTTGCGCTCCAGCTCAGCGGGGAACTCGGGCTTGGTTTCCATGTTCATCAGAACGTAGTAACCCTCGGGCAGATCGTTGATGGGGTATGCCAGACGACGCTTGCCCCACTCATCGATGTTAGTCAGAGTACCCTCCGCTTCCACCATTGCCTTGAACTTTTCCACAAGTGCTGCGATGCCCTCCTCGCCCTGAGCGGGGTCGATGATGTAGAGCACCTCGTACTTACCGGTGATCTTAGCCATGTTGTTTGCACCTCCTTTTGGACTTATAGGCCCACGGTCGCGCCGTGAGCAAGGATATGTCTGCACACGCAGACTAGTGTATTATATAGGGTTCTTCCGGATTTGTCAAGTTTTTTCTGATTATTTATGCTTTTTAGGCCGTTTTTTACCCACCAATTCAGGAATCAGCCAGTTGATCAGAACAGCAACGCCGGTGCAGGCGGCGATTGTCACGCCCAGCTCCAACGCCTTGCCCGCCCAGCCAGCTGGGATCGGTAACCCAACCAGCGCCAGCAATTTCTTTGTGACTGCCCAGGGATAAGGCTGCCAAATGTAGAAGATCAAAGTGTTTTGTCCCACAAAACGGATTGCCGCAGGGGCTTTGCCGATACAGCTTCCCAAAATCATTACCGCAAGGCAGCCCACCCAAATCAGAAGCAGGCATATGGGAAGATGATAAAAATAAATATTCTGGATGTCCACGCTTTGCCCCGGGAACAGCTTGATGCTCAAAGCGCACAGACTGCCGAATACCAGCACCCCCAGCACCGCTCCCAGCCAGCCGGTGAGGACATTTTTCCCCTCCCAACGATTGAACAGGTAGCCGATGAGCAGAAACATCTGGCAAATCAGTGCTCGGTTGAACATGGCGGTGTCCAGGATATGGAACACGCCCAGCACATAGCCCAGCACCGCCAGCAGAACCGACGCAACCGCCACAGCGGTGGTGTGCCGGCACAGCTTACGGACATAAAAATGCAGCACCTGAGCGATGATGCAGCAAGGCATGTACCAGGCAGCCTGACCGGTGACCACATCCAAAAACCGGTACCACAGACTCATAGGTCCTTGGGTAAAGGCATCGGGGATGGCTGGCAGCATCGCCAGAATCAGCCACGGCAGAATCAGATGAAGCAGGAGTTTTCCGAAGAATTCCAGCTGTTTTCCCCCACGATCCCGGAATAAATAGCCGGTTATGGCAAAAAACAGCGGAATTTTGATCGGACTGGTGATAACGTAAAACCACCCGGGCATCCCGGCGTGACCGAAGAGGACGAACAGCATGGCAAGACCCCGCAGGCCATCCACCCACGGCTTGCTCCGCTTTTCGACTAATGTCATAGTGCCCCTCCTTTGCGTGTTTATTTGCCTTCATTATACACGCTCAGGGGAGCAAATGCAAGTTTTCCACAACTTTCTTTGAAAAAGGACTGGAATCCGTCACGTTTTTATGATACGATATAAAAAATGTCCATTGGAGGTACCGACTATGAGAGGCATTCCTTCTCTGATAACCGATATCCGCAAAAAAGTATTTACCGAAGTGGCTCGGATGGCTTATTCCGGTCAGGGCTATCAGCAGGCAGACGACCTACCCTACATCATCGTCCCCGGCGATCAGCCCATGCACCGGGAATCTGTGTTCCTGGAGCGGGCCATCGCCAGCGAGCGGGTGCGTCTGGCCATGGGTTTGAACCTGCGTCCCATCCAGACCCGTCACCTGATGACCGAGGGCATGGATCAGGCCGCCATGGCCGAGCAGTATTATGAGCCGCCGCTGATCAACATCATCCCCTACGCCTGCCACGCCTGCCCTACCAACCAGTACCGGGTCACGGAGAATTGCCAGAACTGTCTGGCGGCCTCCTGCCAGAAGGTCTGCCCCAAGGGTGCCATCTCCTTCGTCAACGGCAAGAGCCAGATCGATCAGGAAAAGTGCATCAAGTGCGGCAAGTGCGCCACCGCCTGCCCCTACAATGCCATCATTCACATGCAGCGCCCCTGCGCCGCCGCCTGCGGCATGGATGCCATCGGCTCCGACGAGCACGGCCGTGCAGTGATCAATCAGGATAAGTGCGTATCTTGCGGACAGTGTCTGGTCAGTTGTCCCTTCGGCGCCATCGCTGACAAGGGTCAGATCTATCAGGTCATCCAGTCCATTTTGCAGGGCGATCAGGTCATCGCCATTGTTGCCCCGGCCTTTATCGGTCAGTTTGGCAAGCACTCCACCCCTGAAAAGTTCGTAGCAGCCATGAAGCACCTGGGCTTTGACCGGGTTGTGGAGGTGGCCGTGGGTGCGGATATGTGTACCATTGAGGAAGCCAAGGACTTTTTGGAAAAAGTCCCCGCCGAGCAGCCTTTCATGGCAACTTCTTGTTGCCCCCCATGGCATTCTATGGTGCCTAAGCTGTTCCCCGCCCAGAGTAAGAATATTTCCATGACCCTGACCCCCATGGTCTTCACCGCACGGCTGATGAAGAAGGAATTCCCCGGCTGTAAGGTGGTGTTCGTGGGTCCCTGCGCCGCCAAGAAGCTGGAGGCCATCCGGGAGGATATTCGCTCCGATGTGGACTTCGTACTGACTTTCGAGGAGCTTCAGGGCATGTTTGAGGCCAAGGAAGTGAACTTTGAAACCATCGAACCTGCCGAAATCGTCAACGAAGGTACTGCCGCAGGCCGTGGCTTTGCGGTATCCGGCGGTGTTGCCAAGGCAGTGACCGACTTGGTTCACGAAACCCACCCGGATCTGGAAATCAAAACCGCCCGGGCAGAGGGTCTGCGGGAGTGCCGCAAGCTGATGACCCTTGCCAAGGTGGGCAAGTACGACGGCTACCTCTTGGAGGGCATGGCTTGCCCCGGCGGCTGTGTTGCCGGCGCAGGCACACTTCTGCCGGTGGATCTGGCGGCGAAGGTAGTCGGCCGCTACCAGGACGAAGCCGACCGCACCAGTCCTCTGGAAAGCGCCTACCGGGATACCGGTCATAAGTTAGACTAAAAATAGTAACACCCCCTTGCCAATCCCGGCAAGGGGGTGTAGTCTTGGCTCTCCCAAAGGGAGAAAACCTAAATATTGTACTTTTTCTCCAATATTTTCTCCTACATCTTGTGTTTCGACAGCTTTTGCAGATTCCGGATGGTATTATGTTGACAAGGCTGCGGGATACAGTCGAATTGCGGCGACGGTGGCATCGTCGCAACCATTTCCCCGGCCATACTGCAGGACCTTCGGCGCCAGCTCCCCAGGCGCTTGTCCCGTCAGCTCCATGGCACGGCGCATGGCAGCCTCTCCGTCCACGCCGTCGCTGAGCAAAAGAAGCGTTTCTCCCCGGCGCAGGGACAGCCTGTCCACCGTTTCCCGCATCTCTGTCACCGACAGACCGGGAGGCGGAGCGGCTGTCCCAATTTTTTCCGCCCCGGCACCGGTAAGCAGGTACGACGGCGCCGCTCCCCACTTGTACAGCGCAGCCTTGCCGGTGCTTAGATCAATTTCCGCCAGATCCACCGTCACCGCTCCTGCCCGGGAGCGCAAAACGCACAGACTGTTCAAATTCCGCAGGGCATACTCCGCCGGATACCCTGCCTGCAGCAGACGTTTCAACAGTTCCGATGCAATACGCCCCTCTTGGGCGGCGCCCTCCCCGGTCCCCATGCCATCACATAATAATACATAGTACCGGCACTGGGTGCCGGCGAACCACAGACACCGATCCCCGTTGGTAGCCTCCAGCCCAGCGGATCGCACGGATACCTCCGGGCGGTAGTTGGCATTCACCTGGCGTTGCCGCCGGGGAAGCTGATCGGAAAGCTCATGCAAATACTCGCACAAAAACTGATACTGCTGAATCACCGCACTGCGGTACTCCCGTTGCCGATCCCGATCCGCACGGACAGTACGAAAGTGATCCTGCCCACGGCGAAGCTCCAGCAGAAGCCGACCGGATTTGCGGCAGCTGAGGGGAATGTCCTCGGTGTTGACCAAGGGACGGTGCAAAAGCGCCGTAGGAAGTCTGTCTGCCATTTCCCGCTCATGGCAAGTCTTGCGGCATGGGCAGGTACCGCAGGCACGGCTGGCGGCCTTGGAGATGATGGCAGCCTCGTCAATGGGCGGCTCAATCACCTCCAAAAGAAGCTGCTCCGTCTGAGCCAGCGCACCTGCCGCCAGTTCCAGACGCACCTGCGCCATGCCGGTTTCGCCCCGGCGGTGGGCAAGAGATGTCTGCGGCGGCATCAAAATGCTCAAAAATCCTCCGATAACCAAGGGCAGCGCCGGATTCCATTCATGCACACCGCACAAAAGTGCCACGAAAACATACATGGCCGCCGGGGCGGTATAGGCGCTCCACTTGGGAAGTCCCGGCACCAACCGCACCAAAAACGCCAGACACAGCACCGCTGTCATAGGTACCGGGCTGATCCTCGCCAGATCCAGCGCCAGACCTGCCAGCGCCGCCGCAGGCAGCGGTGCCGCTGCCGCTAAAGCGGCAGCCGCTATGTAGCCCAGCCCTACCGTGGGAATGGGGGCCACCTGCGCCAGCGCCAGTACGCCCAAACCGCAGGCCAGCCAATCCATTACCGGATCCCGGCGCTGTGCGGTCACCGCAAACACCCGGGATGCGCCCATAGCCAGCCCAATGCGCAGAAAATAGATCCAAATCCCTGCCGTATCCGCTCGGAGCATCAAAAACATCAACCCCGATGCCGCTACGGACAGTCCTGCCAGCGCCGGCATCAGCAGAGGCATGTGCCTGCTGATTTTTCTATCCCCCAGCATCAAACTCACCACCAAACCTGCCGCCGTCCAAACCAAGCCTTGCGCCCCGGCATTGCCCCAAAATACCCCGTAGCCGATGCAACTGCCCAAGCCCGTAAACACAGCCGGCCAGCCGGCGATCCCGGCGCACAGCAGACTAAGGGTTAGTGGTTGCGGCGCATTTCCCAAACTGGCCGCACTGAACAGAAACCCTAACAAAAAATACCCAACGCCCCGTCCGATCCGCTGAAATCTGGGGTGGGATGTCCACCTTCGCACCATCCGCTGTCCCCGGCGGACATAGCTCCCCACGGACATGATCATTCGTACCACGCCTTTCCTGAATATGTTCAGCTCCATCCTATCACGAAAGACGAAATTATTCTGTCGGAATCCGACTGAACAGAAAGTTTTTCCGCAGCTTCTCCACCTCTTACCCTATATGTAAAGAAAAAGTTAAGAATTGCCGGGAAACATTGACTTCATAGGTGCCAAGTGCTATATTGAAATTGACCAAATTTAGACAGGAGGACTTTTTATGGACGAACAATGGACATATCCCCCTGCGTCGGAACCGATTCCGCCGCAACCGCAACCTTCCGTCAGAACCAGCTTTTTCTCCGGCCCTAAGGAGCTGACCTTCGCCTTTTTTGCCATGATCTGCGGCATGATGCTGTTTAATTTTGTCATCGAGGGCGGCTTCAATCTGGGCTTCGCCATCGCCATGGGCGGCTACATTCTCTGCGCATCCATCTATCAATTCGCCTCCGGTGGCCGGGTCACGGCCTACAGTCTGGGCCTGCTCATTCTGAGCCTTGTGATCACCGCCGGCTTTGCCCGCTCCGGTGACGGCTTTGTGAAATTTATAATGCTGCTGTTTTTGACAGTTTCCATCAATCTGGGCTTGTGCCTGACCGCCGGTCAGAACCGCCGCAATCCCGGCAGATTCCATTCTCTGGGCGACGTCCCCCGCACCATGTTCCGCCTAAGCTACGGTCAGTTCCACCGCTCTTTCCGGGGACTGAATCGTTTCCTGCGTCAGGGCGGTTCTCTTGGCAAGCGCATCGGCGCAACTGCCATCGGCATTGTGATCTTGATGCCGTTGCTGGGCATCGTTGTGCCCCTGCTGAAGAAGGCTGATGCGGCCTTCACCGGTCTGATAGAAATGCTTCCCCGTTTCGACTTCGGTGAGGCAGTGTTAACCGTCAGCCTGGGTGCCATCGTGGCCATCGTGCTGTATACCCGCAACGTAGCGCTGCGCCACTATCCCAAGCAGACCGAGATTCATCCCCGCAAGCGCCGTGGCGTGTATCCGGTGATCATCAACACGGTTCTGGTGGGTCTGTGCGCAGTTTACCTGCTGTATCTGGTGAGCCAGCTGGCCTATTTTGTGGGCGGCTTCGCCGGAATTTTGCCTGAGGACTTCACCATGGCGGAATACGCCCGTCGCGGCTTCTTTGAAATGGCCGCCCTTACCGGTATCGATCTGACAATCATACTGGTGGCAGTATTCCTTGTGCGGAAAACCGACGGAAAGACACCGCTGCTGACCAAGCTTTTGTGCCTGTTCATCGGTCTGGCTACCTTGTTTATGGTGGTGGCTGCCAGCGGAAAGATGATCATGTACATCGGCGGCTACGGCCTGACCCGGATGCGTGTGATGACGGAGCTGGTAACCATTTTCCTTGGCATCGCCATGCTGGTGATGTTGCTGTGGCTGTTGGCTCCAAAGCTGCCCTACATGAAAATTCTGGTGACCGTGGCGCTGCTCATGGGCGCTGCGACTATCTGGGCAGATGTGGATACTGTGGTAGCATCTTATAACGTAAATGCCTACCAGGCCGGACGGTTGGAAAGTGTGGACGTGGGATACCTGTCCACGCTGAATGACGGTGCGGTGCCCTATATCTCCCAGCTTACTTGGGACACCGATCCGCAGGTGGCGCAGGATGCTTACAAGGTACTGGAGGAACGGTACTGGGAGCTGGATACAGACTATGACTTCCGCGGCTGGAATTACGTCAAGAATTCGGCTGAGAAGTATGTGATCGAACCCGAGGAATAATAAAAAAGCCGTAGCTTATGCTACGGCTTTTACTTTTTTACGGCTGCGAATCAGGAAGAAAATTCCGTAATACAGCATGATATACACCATGAACAGCACCACGACCAGGATCGGATAGACGATCTGGTTGCCACCCACCAGATTGAACAGAATGTCGTAGGGGGTGCCGTCACCACGGAGCAGGAACATGTAATTGGCATTGGTGAAAATGTTGGCTATGTAGGCCGCCACGGCAAAAAACATCAAAATACCAAAGGTGATGCCGATGTTTTTCTTCTTCATACTGGCCTGCCCGGAGATCAGGATGTACAGCGAAACGAAGCCGGAAATGGAATGGGTCACCCCAGAGAACACATTGTCCATAGACAGCACCGGGTAACAGCCGTAATTCTGTCCGGCAGCGTAAGTGCCCAGCACTGCGCCTAAAATACCGAAAATGCACACAAAATCCATTGCCGCTTCCTTCACCCGTCCGGAGGAGAACGCCGCCAACGGAATGGTGATCAGCTGGATGCTGCAAAGGAACAAGGGAAGCTCGCCGGTCCAGCCCATAGGGTCGTTGGCGCGCCAGCACATCATCACGATTTTGAACAGCTCGATGGTGTCGATGAGGATGGCCGCCCAGATCAGGGGCTTATTTTTGTCTTTGGCCTTCTTGCCGAAAACGATCGCTAAAACAGTCATCACGATCATCAGGCTGGTCACGAAGGTCAAATGCTGCCAGGACATATACCCTTCCGGCACACGGGTATAGCCTCCGAAACCGAAAAATTCCTTCATTTTTTACCTCTTTTTCTCTTTTTTTGTGGTCAGGGTAGATTATAGCACAAAAAAATGTTTTGTCTAGTCCTGTCGCAAAAAGTCGGGAATAAAGGCTGTGTCGGCAGCGGAAGGCTCCTGGGTGAAGCCCTCAAGGTCATTCAGGAGCATCCAACTCAGCACCGCATCGTACTCCTCGTCGGTGATGGGACGATCAAAGGGTGCTGCCAAACCGGGCATAGGGGTGTACTGGCGCATCAGGCTCACCAGCACCTCACCGGGAGCAAAAT
This sequence comes from Faecousia sp., assembly GCA_045654265.1. Classification (GTDB taxonomy): domain Bacteria; phylum Bacillota; class Clostridia; order Oscillospirales; family Oscillospiraceae; genus Faecousia. Next base: position 50,282 of record JAZONA010000094.1, on the reverse strand, counting down.
GATCCCCGATCCAGTCCAGCACCTTCAGGGAATTTTCCACGCATCCGGGCAAAATCAGATGCCGGATGATCACGCCCCGGCGCACCTTGTCCCCCTCCCATACCACCGGGCCGGTCTGGCGGAACATCTCCCGGATGGCTTCGGTAGCTACTTGGAAGTAATCCCCGGCACCGCTGAGCTTAGCGGCAAGGGCGTTGTCGGCATATTTCAGGTCAGGCAGGTAGATATCCGCCTTGCCCTCAAGCAGACGCAGACTTTCCGCCCGCTCATAGCCGCCGCAGTTGTACACCACCGGCACGGGCAACTTTGGCTCCAGCGCCGGCAAAATGGTGGGCAAAAAGTGGGTTGGGGTGACCAAATCGATATTTTCCGCTCCCTGAGCGATTAGATTTTCCATGATGCGACGCAATGCGGCGCTGTCCACGGCCTGCCCTATGGGGCCGGCGCTGATGGCTCGATTTTGGCAATAGGCACAGCCCAACGTGCATCCACCGAAGAAAATAGCACCACTGCCGCCGCTGCCTGCCAGTGCCGGCTCTTCCCAACGGTGGAGCATGGTTTTCGCCACCAGCGCAGTGTCCCCGCACCGGCAAAATCCTTGCGCACCGGCAATGCGGTCTGCGCCGCACCCCCGTGGACAGAGGGTACAATTTTTATAATCCATAATCAGCTCCTAATGTAAATGATTGTTTGGCTTATCTGTTGTAGGGCGGGGGCATGCCCCCGCCCTGTCGCCCCACTGGGGCGACAGCGCCGTAGGCGCAAAGGCTTCCCCTGGGGGAAGCTGTCAAAAATCTTTGATTTTTGACTGATGAGGGTTAGCCAGGAAGCGATTTTCCCAACATGGTACAGGTTTTCGGTGCAGGGCAAACCCTCATCCGCCTCGCTTTGCTCGGCACCTTCCCCCAGGGGAAGGCTTATAAACAACCATTTATCGTTCCGCTAAAGCGTTTAGGGCATTTTCATCCATCAGCTCGATGCCGCCCCGGGTGAGCTTCACCATACCCTCACTTTGGAAGTGCCGCAGCATACGGGTGACCACCTCCCGGGCGGTGCCCATGTGGGATGCGATCTTCTCGTGGGTGATCTTCAGAGCCGTGGTACCCTCCAACCGGCTCTCCTCCAGCAAAAATGCCGCCAGCCGCTTATCCATGCTCTTCCACATGATCTGCTCCATGAGCCACATCAGCTCGGAAAAATTGCCGCTGATCAGGCTGGAGGCAAAATTCGACACCGCCAGAGATTCATCCATCAAATTTTTGAACAAACACGCCGGAATGCTCCAAAATTCCGAGTCCTTCTCTGCTTCGATCATTACATTAAACTGCAGATCCGGCATGACGCAGGATGCGCTGAGCAGGGTCACATCGTACTCAAACAGCCGACTGAAGGTAATTTCCCGGCCGTCCTCCGACAGAATATAGGTGCGAAGCTGTCCGCTTTTCACCATCACCAGACCCAAACAGTCGGCGCTGGAATCGTGGATATACGTCCCCTTAGGAACCCGGCGAAATTCTACCATTTCCGCCACACGGCGGCGCTGGTCATCGGTGAGCTTGTCCCAAATGGGTAAGAGTTCAGAAAACTCCATTGCAATCCCTCCCTTTTTATGATAGTATAAATCTGAAATTTCTCCGTGTCAATGGTGATAAAGTCACGGAACATTGGGGAAGTTTGGGGTATACTAAGGTCACAAAATCAAAGGAGGAACACATTATGAAATATGTTTGTGATATTTGCGGCTGGGTCTACGACGAGGCTGAAGGCTATCCCGAGGGTGGCATCGCTCCCGGCACCAAGTGGGAGGACGTGCCTGAGGATTTCCAGTGCCCCTTGTGCGCTGTGGATAAGGATAACTTCTCCGCTGAGTAAAGGAATACCGCTAGGGAGAGCTTCGGCTCTCCCTTTTGCTGTGCGACAGAACATCGGTTTACATAAACAAAAAGTTATGCACATACCCACATAGTTTTACACAAGGGTTATCCACATTATCCACAGCTTTCTCCACAGGGAAAAACCCTTGCCATGCCTCATATTTCGACAAAAATCCCCACAGCCGAGGTGTCGGCTATGGGGATTTTTATGGTTTACATATAACTGACTCGCGCAGCAAAGATCCGGTCGTTTTTACCGTCCTCCTTGCGCCGACTGATGTCCACATTCAGGGTTCCGGAGGCCTCCAATTCCCACGCCACATCCAGCCGATCCCCTTCCAGGGACTCATTCAGATAGCACAGCGTAAATTCCTTCACCGGATGCTCTCGATGGAACTCGCTGGGCAGCAGATCCGCCACCCAATCCAGATACCGGGCATTGTTCATGTGACCGTTGCAGTCCAGATCCGTAAAGGACACACGGCGATTCTCGCTCTGGCTCAAATCCTTGGGCAGCAGAGATTTCGGTGCCTCCACTTCGTCGCCCCGAAGGTAACCCGGCACATCCACGCCGCTCTTTCCCGGCAGGATCATGGAACGGCTGGCAATATCCATAAGCACCCACAAACCGGTGCAGCGGAACAATTCGTTACCCGCTTCGTCATACGCAACGGTGGCACGGGGATACGCAACCCGGGTAGTGGGCATAGGCCATGTTTCCAGGGTGATGTTTTCCCCCTCCAGGGGCAGACGGGTGATCTGCACCCGATTGCGAATGATCGCCCAAAACAGTCCCCGCTCCGCCAGACCATCATAGGTCAGGTCGAAGGAGTCGCTGTGGTGTCCTGCCACCTCCTGGGCATACAGCAGGAGCATGGAAGGCTTCAGTCGCTTATAACGGTCCACCGCAGTGGGCTCGATGATAAATTTTTGACGATAGGATTCCATATTACTCCTCCCACTCTTCCGTCACGGTCAGCTGGAAGCAAATTTCCTTGTCGCCGCCGTAGCGATAAACGGTGACCTGCACCGGCTGGCCAATGTTGATATTTCGCAGTAAGCTGTCCAGACTGAGCTGATCGGTAATGGGATAGCCGTCCAGAGTCAAAAGCACATCCCCCTCCTGAATACCCTGCGCAGACGCATTTTCGGACACCTCGGTAATAAACAATCCCTCAGGCAGCTGGAAATGCCGCTGATGGAAGTCCTCCACCGTGTCGCCGGCGATGCCGATGCAGGGACGGCGGTTGGACACAAACGCAGTATCCATCTGAGTGGTCTGAATTTCGGCTCTTTCTTCCAGAGAAAGGGGCGGCTCCGTGGGATCCTGACTATACAGCGTGGCAAAAAGACGCACGTTCAGCATACCGGACATACTCAAAAGACCGGCCAGCGTCACGATCAGTACCAGCATCACCGCCATCGGCCCACGGCTGGGTCGTGGTGTGGGCGTTGTGCCGATTTGATAGGTGTCCTGCTCCCAGGGAGTTTTGGATTCGTCGCGTTTCATAAATGATACCTCGATTAAAATAGGGGAATGATTGTTTATCTTCGCAGGGCGGGGGCTTGCTCCCGCCCCTTGGCTCTCCCTCTGAGAGAGGCAAGGGGTGCGTTTACATCACTAAATAACCAGCGGCATGGTGAAGGTAAATGCCGTTCGGCCGTCCCGGCTGGACACGGAAATATTCTCACCATGGCTGCACACGATGGTACGGACAATATACAGTCCCAGCCCCCAACCGTCCCGATTCTGGGAGCGGCTCTTGTCCAGCTTGTGGAACCGGTCGAAGAGCAAGGGCAGTTCTTCCGGGGGGATGGTTTCGCCATCATTATAGATCGAAATGTGGGCTTTATGGTCGCTTTCCTGAATTCTCAGACCAACCGTGCCGCCCTCCGGGCAGAATTTTACCGCATTATCCAGCAGATTGTAGATCACCTGGGTCACATAGTCGGCATTGGCGAAGGTAAATACCGGATGCTCCGGCATTTCCACCTCCACCTCCACGCCCTTGGAGGTGATCTTCCGCTCGAAGGTGATGAGAACCTGACCGGCGGCTTCGCACAGATCAAACCGGGACTTCTTCTCCTCCGGGATGCCCTCCTCGGTCTGGAGCTGAGAAATATCCAGCATGCTCCGCACCAGACGGCTCAGCCGCTTGGTTTCGTCGGACACGATCTGCAAATACTGCCGGCTCTTTTCCGGAGGAATGGTGCCATCCAGAATGCCGTCCACATAGCCGCCGATGGTGGTCATAGGCGTTTTCAGCTCGTGGGAAACGTTGGCTACGAATTCCTGCCGCTGATACTCGCTCTTTTGCAGAGAGGACGCCATATTGTTAAAGGCCAGCGCCAGCTCCTCCACCTCACGGGGATGATTCCGGGACGTATCCACCCGGGCATCCAGATTGCCGTGACCGAAGGAACGGGCCGTGCGAGCCATTTCATGAAGGGGATGGGTCTGCCGCCGCACATACAGGGCAATGACAAACATAGACACAACGATCACCAGCGCCGCCAAGGGCAGATACACATCCGTCATCTGATCCAAAAGTGCCTGGGCATCCGCAGTGGTCCGGGATATAACGACCACGCCCAAGAGCTTTCCCTGCTGGGCATACACCGGCACGGAGTAAATATACCGTGCCTCTTCGTAAAGTCCCTGAATGTAACCGGTGTCACGGGCATTTCCGTTGCGGATAACGCGGTTTACATAATCTTCCCCAATAGCCATTCCCTGATGCTTACAGCCCAAAAGCTGATCCGAGCAGAGCAAAACCTGCCCGTTGGGGTCGCAGATCACCGCATCGGAATCGGTGAGCTGCATTGCGGTATCCAGATTGAACAAATAGTCCATACCGGACACCTGATCCTTGGAACCGAAGGAAGCGGTCAGTCGTCCGACCACCTCAGCTTCCTGTTCCAAATCCGAGAATACCTTGTCCGTGAGATGCTCATTCAGCAATGCCCGCAGAGAAATGCCCACCACCAGCAATGCCAGCAGCATCACCACCGTCGCCGAAAACAGGATCCGGCCGTAGGTACTTCTCATGGTATCACCTCACTTAATCCACATAGATCGCCTTATATACGAATTATTATAATCAAATTCCCACGAAGATTCAATATATCTGTGAAAAGTTTACACTTTTGACATACAAAACATATTGCTTAAAAGTAACATTTGATATTCGTATTGAAATACCATATAATGTAAATGCGACATTTGAAACGTAAAAAGCATGAAATGTCGTATGAATACAGCCAAAAAGAGGTAATTCTATGAAGAAAGTCGTACTTGCGCTCCTTGCTTTTTCCATGCTGGTAGCTTTATGTGCCTGCGGCGGACAGGATACCACCCCCGAGGTAACCACACAGCCCACCACCCTGACTCCCGAAACCACCGCTCCCAGCACCAATCCCACCGAGCCCTCCGAGGATCCCACCGAGCCCTCTGAGGATCCCACGGAGCCTTCCGAAGAGCCCACCGAGCCTTCCGAGCCTTCTCATACCCACGCATACACCGAAGCCTTAACCAAGCAGGCGACCTGCTCCGCAGCAGGTGAAAAGACCTTCACTTGTGCCTGCGGCGACAGCTATGTCCAGCCTATCGACAAGGTTGCACACAATTACGCTGATGCTACCTGCACCAAGGCCAAGACCTGCACTGTCTGCGGTGCCACCAGCGGCAAAGCTCTGGGGCATAGCTATAATGGCAAGACCTGCTCCCGTTGCGGTGCCACCGATTCCAACTACCACGAACTCACAGAGGGTACTTGGACCAGCATCGATACCGACTGCGGTCACCGATTCACCTTTTACAGCGACGGAAATTGGTACGCCTCCGTCTATTATGTGGTCATTACTTATGAAGAATATGAAGCGCTGGGTGCCAACAAGGACGACAGCCCCGAAAGTGACGATGAGTATGGCGATCCTTTTGCAGATCCCCAGTACCCATATGATATCATCACAGTGGGCGGAACCAAGTACGCTTATGGATGGCCTATGGTCGGCCAAATGGAGGACACGTACACCGTTGACGGCAACATCGTGACTATTAAATTCCACAATTGGTTTACTCTGGTTTTGGAACGCACCGCAGGTAATATTTTCACTGTTCGTTCTATCGATATTCAGGAAGCCGAAATGGGTTCAGAGTACATCACCGTCGGTGAGAAATTCATCTGGTGTCCCAGTAATTAACCGCATATTTGCAAAAGTAGCACACCATCCGGTGTGCTACTTTTGTAAATATTACGTTTAGATGACCTCAAACTTATAGCCCACGCCCCAGACAGTTTTCAGGCTCCAGCTTTCGGACACGCCCTCCAGCTTTTCACGCAGGCGCTTCACATGGACGTCCACCGTCCGGGAATCGCCGAAGTAATCGAAGCCCCAGACCTCGTCCAGAAGCTGGTTACGGGTATACACCCGATTGGGAGAGGACGCCAGGTAGAACAGCAGCTCCATCTCCTTGGGCGGTGTGTCCACCTTTTTGCCATCCACCGTCAGCTCAAACGCATCCATATCGATGACCAGCTTGTCATAGGTCAGCCGACGCACCTTCTGCTCCGCGGGTGCACGGTCACTGCGGCGCAGAACCGCCTCGATCCGGGCGAGAACCTCCTTCATCTCAAAGGGTTTGGTGATATAATCGTCCGCACCGGAGCGCAGACCGGACACCTTATCGTCGGTTTCGCCCTTGGCGGTGAGCATGATCACCGGGGTCTGGGATTCGGCACGAATGGCCTTGCACACGCCCCAGCCGACCATCACCGGCATCATCACATCCAGCAGAACCAGATCCGGCTTGATGGCACGGAATTTGCTCAGACCCTGACCGCCGTCGCAGGCTGTGGTCACGGCGTAGCCTTCCTTCTCCAGATACATCTGCAACAGCTCCGCAATATTGCGGTCATCTTCCACGATCAAAACAGAAATCGCCATAGAGATACCTCCTGATGATATAGTTAGCAATTTCCTATATTATAACCGATTTTATCAAGTTTGGGTGAACAATTTGTAAAGAGTTCCACCCCAAAATGTGAACACGCTTTCCTTAATTAAAAAACCCGCCCCAGGTATTCCCAGGACGGTGCTGCTAGAGCCATATTTACATCGCCAAAAACTTGCCGACAGCGGATTTGAAGTGCTTGCAATCCATCTCGGAGCAATCTGCCCGCACCTGAATGGGCTCGGTGTAGTTGAGGCTGAACATGCCCATAAAGCTCTTGGCGTTGACCCGACTGCGGTCGTTGCCCGCCAGAACCCGGAAGGGCTGGATGGTGGCGATTTCCACAAATTCCTGCACATCCTGGAAAGAACGAAGAATAATATCAAACTGCTTCACGTTTTTTGCCTCCAAGCTGTACAAAAGTTGACCAATCGTGTATAATGGAGGAAAACCCTCCAGTGTGATTATTATAGCAGATTTTTCCGGATTTTCAATTGACGCATTGGACAAGCAACACAAATGAATCTCATAAAATTTGGTGGATTTGACATGAAATTTGCATTTTACACCCTCGGGTGCAAGACGAATCAATATGAAACTCAGGCCATGGAACAGCTTCTGCGTGCCCAAGGCCACGAAATCGGCAATTTTGAAGATACATGCGACGGCTATGTGATCAACACCTGCTCCGTTACTGCCGTGGCAGACAAAAAGAACCGGGCGGTGATCCGTCGTTGCCGCCGGGAGCATCCGGAGTCGGTGATCGCCGTATGCGGCTGCTACAGTCAGCACGATCCTGCCGCCGCGAAAAAACTGGAAGCGGACGTCATCGGTGGCAGCGCCAACCGCCAGGAATTTGTGGATATGCTCGTCGCCACCGCCGCTGACCGTCAGCACCGAAGCCATCACGACGAAGCCCTGCGCCGCCGGGACTTTGAAATTCTCCCGGCAGGCGGCTTAGAAAAGCGCACCCGGGCCATGGTGAAGGTGCAGGACGGATGTCGAAATTTCTGCACCTACTGCATCATCCCCTACACCCGTGGCCCCGTCCGCTCCGCACCGCTGGATGTGGCGGTGGCGCAATGTCGGGAGCTGGCAGAGCAAGGTTATCGGGAGATCGTGCTGACGGGCATTGAGATCGCCTCTTGGGGCGTTGACCTTCCCGGCAAGCCGGAGCCCGCGGTTCTAATCGAAGCAGTGTGTCAGGCGGTTCCTGATTGCCGTGTGCGGCTGGGCAGTCTGGAGCCCCGGATCATCACGGAGGAATTCTGCGAAAAAATGCAGAAACTCCCCAATTTATGCCCCCAATTCCATCTTTCCATGCAGTCCGGATGCGATAGCGTTCTCGCTCGGATGAAGCGGAAATACGACACCGCCCGGTATTTGGAGAGTGTGGAGCTGCTGAAAGCCGCATTCCCCGGCTGCGCCATTACCACGGATATGATCGTGGCCTTCCCCGGCGAAACGGAAGAAGAATTTGCCCAAAGTCTGGACTTTATCCAAAAATGCGGCTTTGCCGATATGCACATTTTCCCCTACTCCCGGCGTCCCGGTACCCCGGCGGACAAACTCCCCGGTCAGCATCCCAACGCCGTGAAGGAGGCTCGGGGCAAAGCCGCCATCGCCATTGCAGAGGAAATGAGTCGGGCATACCGGGAGAATCTCATCGGCACCACCCAAGGTGTGCTGTTCGAGGAGCAAGAGGGCGAATTTTACACCGGCCACGCCCCCAATTATATGAAGATCTACGTCCCCGGAACCCACCTGCACAATCAGGTACGCCCGGTGCAAATCCTGGAAATCTTCAAGGATGGTCTTTTAGGACGATTGACTTGAGCATATTCCCATCTCCCGGCGCATAGGCTTTCTCGACGGGAGGGATAGCCATGCCAGAAGAGAAGAATATCGTGCCCCACAAGCTGACCTTGCAGGATCGCAAACAGCTTTCCATGACCGGGGTCATTGAGGTGGTCAGCTTTGCAGAGGATGCGGTGGTGCTAAAAACCGGGCTGGGTACCCTGACTGTACACGGTCAGGGGCTGAAACTAAAAACCTTGTCACCCCAAGGTGGACAAGTGGAGATCACCGGCACTGTGTCCGCGCTGATCTATCAGGAGCCTCGCAAACGGCGGTTTTGGGGATGACGGAACCATCGGTAAGCGCCCTGCGCTTCGGCATCGGCCTGCTGTTGGGAGCGGTACTGGGTCTTGGCTTCGATTTTCTGCGCCCGGTGCGTCCCCGGTTCTTCGGCGACCTGATTTTCTGCGGCTTGATGGGCGCAGTTTGGGTGTATTTCAGCTTCGGTGTGTGCCGGTGCGACCTGCGCTTGGGATACACCGCCGCCCTGATTCTGGGAGCCATTCTCTGGTGCGCTACCTTCGGAAAACTCCTTCGCCCGATCTTTCGACTGGTTTGGAAGGGATTCTATGGGTTTTGCAGGCTTATTTTCCTTCCATTTCGAAAATTTTTTCAAAAAAGTGGACTTTTTTTGAAAAAAGTATTTGCATCTGGGGAAAAATGGAGTAGAATAGAATGGAATAGACGTTGGCATCGCCAACGAATGTCCGGAGGAAACAACTATGATGAAACGGGTGAATCCACTGTCCAAGTACAAACTGGTATATCGCCCCGCCAAGCCCGCCCTGAAGATCGCGCTTCTGGCAGTTTTGGTGCTTTCTACTGCGGCATTGGTGACTATGAGCATCGCCATCGGCAACCACAAGGCAAAAATCGCCGCCGCCGAGGAAAGGCAGCAAGCCTTGATCGCAGAAAAGCAGGACAATCAGGATAAGATCGACAAGCATGGCAGCAAGGATGGCGTAAAAGAATACGCTGAAGAAGAATTGGGCATGGTCGATCAGGATACCGTCATTTTTGAATCCGGCAATTGATTTTTGGAGGAAGCAAGAAGTATATGGAGTTAACCGTAGGAGCCATCTTAGAGGGTAAGATCAAGTCTATCACCAACTTCGGTGCCTTTGTGGCACTGCCGGAGAACAAAACCGGCATGGTACATATCTCGGAGGTGGCGAACGCTTACGTCAGCGATATTCGTCAGCACCTGACCGAAGGTCAGGATGTGAAGGTCATGGTTATCGGCCTGGAAAACGGCAAGGTAAATCTGTCCATCAAGCGGCTTGAGCCCAAGCCCCAGCGGGAGTCTGCTCCCCGTCAGGGCGGCAATTTCCGCACCCCTCGCCCCGAGGGTCAGAGCCAGCCCCGTCCCAACCGGGCACCCACACCGCCTCCGGCACCCAAGACTGCTGACCAGCTGTTCGAGGAGAAGCTGAAGGCATTTATGTCTGAGTCCGACAGCAAGATCTCTTCCATTCGCCAGTACAGCGACCATCGTACCAAGAGCAGAAGAAGATAACACGCAAGGGCTGCCAACCCGGCAGCCCTTCTTTATTGTATCGGGTGGTACACTAAACGGTTGCTAAGCGCTGCGTAGCAGCGCCTTGGCTCCCTCTGATGAGGGAGCTGTCCAAAATCTTTGATTTTGGACTGAGGGAGAGATAAAAACACTTAATCTATTGTGAGTTTCCGATAATCGCAACATTTTTCTCTCCCCCAGTCACGCCGTTCGGCGTGCCAGCCCCCTCGTCAGAGGGGGCCAAGGGGTGCTATGAGTTACGCACATAAATGATCATTTACCACATCAGAAAGAGCGGATGTTATGTCAACTATTTTGATCACCGGCGGATCCCGTGGCATTGGTGCCGCGGCGGTGGAATTGTTCGCCGCCCGTGGAGATACCGTGTATTTCATCTACGAAAAAGACCATATTTCAGCCAAAAAAGTTGCGGATTCCACCGGCGCAACCCCCATCTGCTGTGACGTGGCGGACACCGCCGCCGTCAAAGCTGCCATTGAGGGCATCGGTCATCTGGACGGGCTCATCTGCTGCGCCGGCATCTGCCACACCGGGCTGATGAGCATGATCAGCCCTGAGGACTGGGATCGGCTGTTCGCCGTGAACGTCAAGGGCGTTTACAACTGCGTCAACGCCGCCATGCCGGCATTTTTGCGAGAGCATCGGGGCAGCATCGTCACCGTTTCCTCCATGTGGGGAGAGGTGGGTGCCTCCTGCGAGGCGGCTTACTCCGCCACCAAGGGCGCAGTGATTGCTCTGACCAAAGCTCTGGCAAAAGAGTTGGGCCCCAGCGGCATTCGGGTCAACTGCGTTGCCCCCGGGGTGATTTTGACGGATATGTGCGCCGCGGTAGACCCGGAAATTCTCGCCGAAATGGCCGAGGAATCTCCCGTAGGCCGCAACGGCACCCCCATGGACGTGGCAAAGGCCATGGCCTACTTACTGGATGCGGAATTTATCACCGGACACGTACTCAGCGTCAACGGTGGCTATGTAATTTAGGAGGAAAAAGATATGAAAATTTCCATTGGATGCGATCACGGCGCACTGGATCTGAAGAATGTTCTGGTGGCACATCTGCAGAAGAAGGGCTTTGAAGTGAAGGATTTCGGCACTTATACCCCCGATTCCCGCGACTATCCCGAATTCGCTGAGGCCGCCGCAAAGGCTGTTGCCACCGGCGAGTGCGACAAGGGCATCGTCCTTTGCACCACCGGCATCGGCGTGTCCATCACCGCCAATAAGGTCAAGGGCATCCGTTGCGCTCTGCTCAGCGACGTGATGTCTGCCCGGCTGACCCGGGAGCACAATGACACCAACATGATGGCAATCGGCGCCGGCGTGGTGGGTCAGATGCTGGCGCTGGAGATCGTGGATACCTGGCTGTCCACGGAATTTTCCGGTGAACCCCGTCATCAGCGGCGCATCGACAAGCTGATGGCTGTGGAAGGTTAATAAACAAAAACGTGCCTTGTGTCCATGGACACAAGGCACATTTTTATTTTATTAGCACACTTCGTTTTCGCCGATGATCACGTTATCGATATTGGCATGGTCGAAGTAAGCATCCAGCACACTCCGTGCCACCTGACCCAGAGACTTACCGTGACCGGCACGCTCGCCGTAGACCACCACAGCGATCTGGGGATCGTCTGCCGGGGCGAAGCACACAAACGCACCGTTATCGGATGCGCCGGTGATACCGGTCTGGGCAGTACCGGTTTTGGCGGCAACCATCACAGGGTAGTCCTTAAACACGCTGTAAGCCGTGCCACCCATTTCATTGGCAACCAGCTTCATGCCGGTCATAACAGCGTTGAAAGCCTCGTCGGTCATGGTATACTCACTCATCACAGTGGCGGAATGCGCCTTGACCACCGTGCCATAGTCGGCGGTGACCACCTTATCCAGGAAAGTCGCCTTGTAGCGGGTACCCTTGTTGCACAGGGTGGTCACATAGGTGCAAAGCTGCACGGGAGTGAACCGGTTTTCAGACTGACCGATGGCCGCAGTGACCGTATCACCGGCATACCAGCGAGCATCGTCACCGGTGTACAGCTCTGCCTTGGTTTCCGGGTTCGCCCGGTGACCCTGGGCCTCAAACAGCTCGATGCCGGTGTATTCGCCCAGACCCATGGCCTTCGCCACCTTGTCCATCATGCGAATACCCATCTTATCGCCAATTTCGTAGAAGAAATAGTTGCAGGAATATTGCAGCGCCACGGTGCAGTCCAGCATGCCGTGCGTGCCGCCGCTGTTGGTATACTTCAGACACTTGGGTGCCATGCCGGGGTACTTGGTAAACACGCCCTTATCCTCCAGCTTGGTAGTGCCGGTGATGGTGCCGGAGTCGATACCCGCCACAGTGGCAGACATCTTGTAGGTAGAGCCGGGAGGATAGGTAGCCTGCAGGGCACGGTTGAACATGGGATTTCCCTCTGCGTCCAGAAGAGATTTGTAATCCTCAAACAGCTTGGAAAGATCGTAGGTGGGGTAGCTGGCACTGACCAGCACCTGACCGGTCTTAATATCCATTGCCACCACCGCACCGCCGCCGGCGTCCCTACCATCGGTGGAGGGGTTTTTCGCCGGGTCACGGAGGTTTTCCATGGTCAGAGCCAAGGCATCCTCAGCGATGGTCTGCATATTTAAATCCAGGGACACCTGCACATTCTGACCGGCTTTGGGCTCGGTTTCGTAGTAGGAGCTGAGCAGTGTGCCGTCCTTGGTGACGATATCCACACGGGTGCCATCGGTGCCATGGAGGTACTCCTCAAAGGCCTGCTCAATACCTGCCTGACCCACCATCGCATCCATAGAGTAGCCCAGTTCTTTGTATTTTTCCCACTGGGAGGCATTCATGGCACCCACATAGCCCAACACATGGGCGGCATACTGGGTGTTATACTGACGGACAGTGGAGGTTTCCACGGTCATACCGGGAATATTCAACTCCAGCACAGCCGCCAGAGTATCGCTGTCCACGTCAGACAAAAACACATAGTTGGAAAGGGTGGGAACACAGTTGCGAAGACTCAGTTCATACCGCAAACCCAGCACCAGTCGGGCATCCTCGTCAGACCATTCCTCCGGGATGGCGTAGCTTTCCCGAAGCTTATCGATCAGAAGCGGTGCGGAAATATCCGAGTCCAGATTGTCACGATAGATCAAAAAGCTCTGGAAATATCCCTGCCAGGTGGAATTGTAATCGCTGAGGGTGTAGGTATAGGGCTTATTTTTGGTGATGGGCAGATTATCCGCATACTTGATATTCAGCGCATCACAGAGCTTAACCAGATTGTAGAGTGTCTGATTGGGGTTAGAGGAACTGGTCAGAACGTAGTGGTTGATGACCAGATCGTAGCTTGCCCGGTTGGACACCAGAATATTGCCGTTAGTATCCAGAATATTGCCCCGGGCGGCCTTCACCCGAATACGGGTCTCAAAGGTGGGGGTATTGTTGGTTTTGCCGCCGGCTTCGATGATCTGCATGGAGTAGAGCTTGAAGCTGAAAAAGCTCACGATCAGGCAGAAGATCAGCAGGATAATGCCGACACGAAAACGGGTTATTCTTTCCATGTTTCTCCTCCGATTTTTCCGATGGACAGAAGGATGGGGTACACCAGAGGTACGCATGCCAAGGTCACCAAAATGGTGATGCCAAAGCCGCCAATACGGCTCCAGTAGGTATATTTCAGGAACATACCGATGGCGAAGGTTGCCGCCTCATACACCGCTACGCTTACGGTTGCGCAAAGCATCATCGATGAGAAGCCTTTACGCAGGTAGCCCTGGCGAAAAATAGCAGCCAACACGCTGATGCCGGTGATGAGTGGGATACAGAACGCGCCCGGCGAGGAGCCGGAATAGTAGTACACAATGGATGCCACAAGAGCGAAAATGCAGCCGCTTTCACCACCCTGCAGGATGCAAATAACGAAAATGAACGCAGGAACCAGATCCGTAGTACCGCCGAAGATGGAGATACGGCTCATCACCACGTCCTGCAAGATCAGGCCGAACAGGCACACCACGCTGTACAGACCCCAGCGCAGAACAGACTGTCGCTGTTTTTTTGTGAGCAAAATTTTGCCCAGAATATCATTTTTTTGGTGATCCGGGCGAAATTCCTTCTTTTTTCTTGCCATTTGTTACTCCTGTGAAAAACCGGTAAGCACGAAAACCTGCTCCAGATTGTCAATATCCGCCGCAGGATCCAGCACGGCGTACTTGGAAACGCCGGTATCGCTGACGCCTGCGTCGATGATGGTGCCCAGCACCAGATTCCGGGGATACACCGTGGAACCGGATGTGACCACCTGATCCTTGTTACGGATGATGGCGGTTCCGGGAAGGTAATTCATACGAAGAAGGCCCTGATTGCCGGTGGAGTAGCCACCGATCACCATGCCACTGTAGCCGGTGGAAGCAATGACTGCGCTGATTTCCAGAGAGGAGTCCAGCACGGTCTTGACGGTGCAGTAATTGGCACCGGCTTCCGTGACCAGCCCCACCACCTCGCCGTTGGCGGTAATGGCGCACATGCCCACTTCGATGCCGTAGGCCGTTCCCTTGTCGATGGTGATGGTGCTGTTCCAATCAGTGGAGCTGCGGGAAATCACATAAGTGTCCACCAGCTCATAATCGTCATGGATTTCCTTCAAGCCCAGAAGCTCCCGCAGCCGCTCATTTTCACGGGAAATGGAGTCAGCAAGACGGTTATCCTCCTGCATCTCGGACAATTCAGCCTTCAGCGCTTCATTTTCCGCCTCCAGGGCTTCGTAGCGGAACACATAGTCATACATCCGCTCCGCCTGCTTAGTCAGGGCGTTGGCACCACTGCGGATGGGGGTCAGGATGCCCTGAACCACCATGCTGGGGATGCTCAAGCCGGTCAAACTGCTGGCAACACCGATGCCGATGGCCAGCAGCAGTGCGATAATCAGAACCACCCGAACCCGGGTGCTGAAAAAATGTCTCATAACATATCTCCCATCAGCTCCGGAGCAACCTCCCGGAGGATCTCAAAGAGGCGGCACACCGGCAACCCCATAACATTGTAGTAATCACCCTGCAAGCCCTCGCAAAACAGCGCAGCACCGCCCTGAATTCCATAGGCGCCTGCCTTGTCCATGGGTTCGCCGGTGGCGATATAGGCATCGATTTCCTTGTCCGACAGCTCCCGGAAGGTAACGTCCGTGATTTCCGTGGAGGAAATCACATTTTGTCCGCAAGCCACGGTCATCCCCGTCATCACCTGATGGGTGTGACCGGAAAGGGAGCGGAGCATCCGATGCGCATCGGCGGCATCCCGGGGCTTGCCCAGAATCTTCCCGTCGCAGACAACGATGGTATCCGCAGCAATGACCACCTCATCCGCGCCACATTCCACAGCCGTGGCCTTCAGTCGGCTGACCCGGGCAACTTCACTTGCTGCCTCGGCATTTGCGTCCATGGATTCATCAATATCCGCAACTTTCACTTCAAAGGGTATGCGGAACAACCCCAAAAGTTCCCTTCTCCGGGGAGATTGGGAAGCAAGAATTACGTTCATAAATAAACCTTTCAAAAATTATGTGCGCACTGGCTCGCAATGACAGCATTTCTTAGTCAAGTCCTCTCAAATACAGCCCTCTGGTGCTTGCACCAGGGTCGAAGGGTGTGGGATTCTGGCAACAAGACAGAATCTGATCCACTTCCTTGGGATTCTCGGTGGTAAAATACAGTCGCATTGCCCACAAACCCAGTCCTGCCAAATCATCCTGACGATCCAGCCAGTAGAGCTTTTTGCCATTAAGCAGAACGCTTCGGCAGGAATTGCCGTCCCGGATCACCGGGAAATCTGCACCGGTCTTATCCATCAGTCGGGCGGGGCCCATGTGGCAGCTGCAATCGCCGTTGCGCCCACGGATCAGGCAATTTTCCGTGATCATCAAAGGCAGGCGGCCGTAGGCAAAAATCTCCGTAGGTACCGGCTTGCTCACGTCCCGGATCTGGGGCAGCGTCATTTCAAAGCTCACTGTGGCAGATGCCAGCTCCAGATCCTTGGCAGTCTGCATAGCGCCGGAATTGTACAGATTCAGGCCGAAATCGCCGTGGATCTGCATACCGGCCTCACGGGCAGGGATCATCAGTCCCAGATTCCCCACCAGCACATCCCGAATGCCGACACCTCGCAAGATCCGCAGATCGGCACGAAGCTTTTCCAGCTCCGAATCCGGGCAGATCCGGGGCAAAACCGCCGCCACACTCACCCGCCGGGTCAGGTCACGGCACAGCTTGGGGTCAGCAAGCAAAATGTGCATCGGCACATACAGCATGGAAGGATTCATCTTCAGCATTTTTCCGGTAATCTGCTCAGCAGAGGTCACCTGCACTGTGAAGGCAGGATGGCTCCGGAAACCGGATGCGTGAGGGATCCGCCGGGGCTTACCCAACACCGGGGCTTCCCGCCGGGCTCGCAGGGCAGTGAGCTGATCCAGCGCCTGACGGCGCAGAGCATTGATCGCCGCCGCAGACATCATCAAATTGGGCTCCACCAGAGCCGTAGCATTTTCACAGCGGTAGGGCGTACCGCCGGTCTTGCTCACATGGGCAACAAACAGCTCTTCCGACAGCGGCAAACGACGTGCCGGCTCCGGCACCGGGCCGTTGACGGTGACGGTGCGTCCCTCAGGGTCGGTAACGGTCAGTTCGCTGGCATCGGCGGTGATTTTGGCATGGAACTCCACCGGCACCAGACCGGCTTCCACGCCCTCATAGGTCTTGCGCATCTGCTTCAGGAAAGCAGAATCCTCACTCTTATCGTCACGAATGCCGAACATGGCCTTGCCGGTACGGCCGGTGTAATAGCCGTCCGTGAAGCCCTGGCGATTGAATGCCGCCATGAGGGTATTCGCCATTTCCCGGGTGACCACACCTTCATCCAGGGCCTTGCGGTACACAGAAGTGACGGCCGCCACATACTCAGGCCGCTTCATACGGCCCTCCAGCTTCAACGATGCCACGCCCATATCCTCCAGCGCCTGCAGCTGATGCACCAGACAATTGTCCTTCAGACTCAGGGGGTAGCGGTTTTCCCAATGGCTGTAGCCGTAGCTCTGCCGGCAGGGCTGGGCGCAACGGCCCCGGTTGCCGCTGCGGCCGCCGATGGCACTGGAGAGGTAGCACTGCCCGGAATAGCACATGCATAGCGCGCCGTGGGCGAAGACTTCGATCTCAATGGGAGAATTTGCGGTGATGTAACGGATGTCCTCCCGGCACAGCTCCCGGCTGAGCCCCAGGCGTCTCATGCCCCATGCGGCGCACAGCAACACACCGGGCAAAGAATGGACAGTCAGCTGGGTGGAACCGTGAATGGGCACCCGGGGTGCGATGCGGCGGCACAGCTGCACCACGCCCAGATCCTGCACGATGAACGCATCCACACCGCAGGTGGCGGCGTGACGGATGAGGGCAGAAACCTCCTCCATCTCCCGGTCGGAGACCAGGGTGTTGAGGGTCAGGTGAACAGCAACGCCACGGACATGGCAATATTTCACCGCCTCAGCCAAAGTCTGGGGGGTGAAATTCTTGGCGCTCTGACGGGCATTGAATGCGCCACATCCCAAATATACGGCGTTGGCGCCGTTTTGAACCGCGGCCTTCAGGGCCTCCATGGACCCGGCCGGGGAAAGAAGTTCCAGCATGGTAAATACACTCCAAATCGTATACTTACGCACATTATAACACAGTTTTTTTCGGTGTGCTACCCCGTACGAAGAAAATTCACAAATAAATTGCGCCATCTTAGGATGGCGCAAAACGCTGATATACCTTCCCCGGCTGTATGGCGATTCCGTTCAGCGCAGCCAGCTGGGAAGCGGTGACGAACCGAAAGCCTTTTGCCCTGAGCCTGTCCACAATGGCCAGCGCCGCCTCCACAGAACTTTCGGACATATCGTGAAGCAGAATCACGTCGCCGCTGCGCACCGACTCCACCACGGCGCTTTCGATGGCGGCGGCATCGTCACAGCACCAGTCTTTCGGGTCTACAGACCATTGGAGAATCCCCAAACCGGCTCTTTTGGCGATGTCGCAGACCATTTTCGAGTGTTTTCCTCCCGGCGGCCGCAAAAATACCGGTCTGCACCCAGCAGGAAGCAACGCCATGGTGTCGGAAATCTCCCGTTCCAGCTCCTCCGGGCATAGGTCGCTCATGCATTTGTGGCTGTAGCCGTGGAGGCCGATCTCATGCCCTGCGGCAAAGATCCGCTCCGTTTCCTTGGGATAGTCCTTCATCCGGTAGCCGCAGAGCAGGAATGTGGCCTGCACCCCACGCTTTTCCAGCCCATCCAGTAACGCCCGGGTGTACCGCCCGGAAGGGCCGTCGTCGAAGGTCAGAGCAACATATTTTGGTTCCTCCGCCCCGAATACCGGCATCGCCATGCAAAAACATAACAAAATCGCAAATAATCTGCGCATTTTTTCACATCCTATCCCGTAAATGATTGTTTATGCGATTACCGACGCACTAAATAAGAAGTATGTCATTGCGAGCCAGTGCGCACACTGGCGTGGCAATCTCCTGAAGTTTGTGCATCGCCATGGGGGATTGCCACGTCGCTTCGCTCCTCGCAATGACAGCGTATCTTAGCGCGCTAAACAATCATTTACACCTTTTACTTTACTTTTCCCGAATTTATTGGTACAATACTTGAAAATAAACCCATGGAGATGCCTATGCTGGACAAATTGCAGGCGGTAGCCAACCGTTACGAGGAGCTTTGCGCCAAATCCGAGCAACCGGACTTCTACGCCGACCCCAAGCTGGCGGCGAAGCTGTTGCGGGAGAAAAATGAATTGGAGCCCATCGTGGAGGCTTACCACGCCTACCGGCAGGCAGAGCGGGACATCGAGGACGCGCAGGAGCTGATGTCCGACCCGGAGATGAAGGAACTTGCCCAGGAAACCTATCTGGAAGCCAAAGAAAAAAAGGAAGAATTGTTCCAGGAACTTCGCATTTTGCTTCTTCCTAAAGATCCTAACGACGAAAAAAGTGTCATTGTGGAGATCCGTGGCGGTGTCGGCGGCGAAGAAAGCGCTCTGTTTGCCCACAGTCTGTTCCGGATGTACTCCATGTATGCCGCCAAAATGGGCTGGTCTATCGAGCTTCTCAACTACAACGATACGGAGCTGGGCGGCGTGAAGGAAGCGGATTTCATCGTCAACGGTCGGGGTGCTTACTCCCGGCTGAAGTATGAATCCGGTGTCCATCGTGTCCAGCGAGTGCCGGAAACCGAGTCCGGCGGACGTGTCCACACCTCCACCGCCACCGTTGCGGTGCTGCCCGAAATGGAAGAGGTGGACGTGCAGATCAATCCTGCAGACATCGAAATGCAGGTGTACCGGGCATCCGGTGCCGGTGGTCAGCACGTTAATAAAACTTCCTCCGCGGTGCGGCTGATCCACAAGCCTTCCGGCATCGTGGTGGCCTGTCAGGAGGAGCGGAGCCAGCTTCAGAATCGGGAAAAATGTATGCGGATGCTGGCCTCCAAACTGTATGAAATCGAGCAGGAGCGGATTGAATCGGAGCATACCGGCCTGCGCCGCTCTCAGGTGGGTACCGGCATGCGCAACGAGCGAATCCGTACCTATAATTTCCCCCAAGGCCGTGTCACCGACCATCGGGTGAATCTGACTCTTTACAAAATCGATGCCGTCATGGACGGCAGCTTAGATGAAATCATCGATGCCCTCGCCACCGCCGACCAGGCCGAGAAGCTAAAAAATGCGCAATAAAGGATAATATATGGAATTTATCACACATTCCCCCGAGGAAACGGAAGCCATTGGCGTTTCTCTGGGCAACATTCTCACCCCCGGTGCCATTGTGGCCTATCGGGGCGATTTGGGTGCCGGAAAAACCGCCTTTACCCGTGGTCTCGCCCGGGGTTTGGGCTGTGGCGACATGGTCACCAGCCCCACCTACACCATTGTAAACGAATATCTATCCGGCAGACTCCCTCTGTTCCACTTTGATATGTACCGCCTGCGCTCCTCCGACGACCTTTGGGGCATCGGCTGGGACGACTACCTTGACCGGGGCGGTGTCTGCGCCGTGGAATGGAGCGAAAATGTGGAGGACGCCATGGAGGACGCCATTTTCGTCACCATCGACAAGCTGGATGACGACACCCGGCGCATCACCATCCAAGGAGGGAACGCCCATGAACTTACTTTGCTTTGAAACCTCCGCAAAATCCGCCTCGGTGGCGCTGTTTGACGGCAATCGCCTGCTGGGCGAGAGCTACCAAAACACCGGCCTGACCCACAGCCAAACCCTTATGGTCATGGCAGAGGATCTGCTGAAACAGTGCGGTCTGACCGCTCAGGACGTGACGGATGTTGCGGTGGCCGCAGGCCCCGGCTCTTTCACCGGCGTACGCATCGGCGTGGCGGCGGCCAAGGGCTTCGCATGGGGAAGCGAAATTCCCTGCCACGGCGTGTCCACGCTGGAGGCCATGGCACTGGGTCTTGGTATCTACAACGGCTACATTTGCCCGGTGATGGATGCTCGGAGAAATCAGGTATACAACGCACTTTTCCATGTCAAAAACGGCGAAATCACCCGAATCAAGGATGATCGGGCGATTTCTCTGGAAGAATTGAAAAATGAACTTTCCTCTCTGGAGGAGCCGATTTTTCTGGTGGGCGACGGCTGTAGCGTCACCTCTAAGGCCATCGATTTTGCAATTGTCCCCCCGGAACACAAACAGCATCAGCGAGCCACCGGCGTAGGTCTTGCCGCTCTGCGGCAGATCGGGGAGGGTATCCCCGGAGATGCCGCCGGCCTTGCCCCCAACTATCTACGTCTTAGCCAAGCCGAGCGTGAACGGCTTGAAAGAATACAAAAGGAGAAATAATTATGGCTGTACATGTTTTAGATCACCCTCTGATCCAGCACAAGCTGGCGATCCTTCGTGACAAGAACACCGGCGTTAAGGACTTCCGGGCACTGGTTGGCGAGATCGCCGGTCTGATGTGCTATGAAGCCACCCGCAACCTCCCCACCGAGATCGTAGAGGTGGAAACCCCCGTAGCTGTGGCCAAGTGCCGGATGCTCTCCGGTAAGAAGCAGGCCATCATCCCCATCCTCCGTGCCGGTCTGGGCATGGTGGACAATATGCTGGCGCTGATGCCCTCCACCAAGGTCGGTCACATCGGTCTGTACCGGGACCCCGAGACCCATCAGCCGGTGGAATACTACTGCAAGCTGCCTGAGGATATTGATCAGCGGCAGATTTTCGTAGTGGATCCCATGCTGGCCACCGGCGGCAGCGCCATTGCGGCCATCGATTTCCTGAAGGCTCGCGGCTGCAAGAACATCATTATGATGAACATCATCGGTTGCCCCGAGGGTGTAAAGGCGGTGCAGGAAGCACATCCCGACGTGGATCTGTACCTGGCGGCTGTGGACGAGCGGCTCAACGAGCATGCTTACATCATCCCCGGCCTGGGCGATGCCGGCGACCGGATTTTCGGCACAAAGTAAAAAAATAAGGAGCGCTGTTACAGCGCTCCTTTTTCTTTTACGAACATGGGGGTCAGTTTTGGTTTTTGGTAGCGGTCGATGAAGCGGGGACATTTGATTAGGAACGCATAATAAATATTATAACCCGTTCCTAAAAGGGTCTCCGCATTTCCCTGACCCTTGGAAAGGATCACGTCGGCAGTGTCCATGGCGGTTTTGGCCACCTGGCTCAGCTGATCGATCTCGGTGCCGGGGATGCTGTTACCGTTGTCGATCACCGGGAAGGGGATGCCCACCAGCTCCGCATCGGCACGGGTGGCATCGTTCATGGCGTAGCCGCCCCGGACGCAGAAAGTGATGTCCAAATGGGGGTACGCCCGGTGAATCTCCTCCGCAAAGACCCGGTCAAAGCCGATCTCGCCGGCGTTGTCCGTCAGGTACAGCAAGGTTTTGCCATTGGCAAGTTCCTGACAAAACTCCCGGTAAACATCCATATCCAGTTCCATTTGTCCGGCTTTTTCCAACATTTCGTCCAGCTTTTCAAAGCTGACTTCCCCTTGCAGGGCGGAAAAATCGATGTAATTTCCCAAAATCGCCAATTGCAGACCGGCGTACACCGGATCGCTTGCTTCCCGGGCACGGCGGCGAATTTCCTCGAAGCGAGCCATGACGAAGCGGTTGGATTCCTCTTTTTCCTTGCGGTAGCGGTCAGGCTCCAAACCGTAAAGCCGCTGAAACAGCTCACTGGTACCGGGAGCCACCGAGGGGGAACTGCAGGTGACCGGGGTTTTCAGGTACAGCTCCATCAGCCCACGGGCGAATTCCGTGGCGGTGGCTTCGTCGCCCAAAGAGCGGGCAGTTTCCACATTCCGACGGAAATGACACAGATAACATTGCGCGTCCATACCGATGCTCATGGGCAATCCATCCTTAATAAATCTTCGATTTTTTCAATTTTTGCATCCCAATGGCTGGGATTTCCGAAGCCATAAGTTGCGAAAATAAAGGGAATGCCAGCCACCACCGTTGCATCCAGATCGCCTTGTGTATCGCCGATATAGGCGGCATTTTCGATATTGTGCCGCTCCATCAGGCGGCGGATGGTTTCACCCTTTTCCGTGCCGGTGTCCCCGAAGCACATGTGCCCGGAAATCACGTTCTCCAGCCCCAGCTTCTGAACACACAGCTCCGGATAGCCGCACTGGCTGTTGCTGACGATAAACAGTCGATGGTTTTTCGCCAGTTTTTCCATGCTTTCTTTCACCCCGGGGTAGCCGATGCGGCAGGGATTTTCCTGCAGGTAACGATTCTCCGTGTCCATGCACCGCTCCATCAGAGCATAACGCTCCGGAAGGGGGATCGTTGCAAAAATCACGTCGGCAATTTCCGTCATCACCTTGCCAAAGAGGGGGATAAAATCCTCCGCGGTGACGCAAAGATGCTCCAGACCTTCCTTGCGAAGCTGGATATTGTATCCCTCGGCAACCAGGGCACGGGAGTCCCAAAGGGTGCCGTCAATGTCAAAAATCAGGCTTTCGTAGTGCATACATCCTCCAAAAGAGCCCGGCAAAAATCGCCGTTATCCGGCCCACTGCTTTCAAAAATCACTTCTCCGTCACCACAGCGGAGCAAATTCGCCGCCGCCAGACGGCGTTTGGTTTCCCGGGCGGTGCCAGCACCGCCATCCAAAAGTACGGTTTTCTCCCCCAAAATGGCGGAAATCACCTTGGATGCGAAGGGATAATGGGTACATCCCAGCACCACCGCATCCAGCTCACCTGCGTAGGGGGCCAAAATTTGCTCCAAAAGGGCATAGGTTTCCGGGTTATCGGCCTTGCCGGCTTCCACCAGCTCCACCAATCCCGGTGCCGGGAGCTTGGCTACGGTACAAATATCCGCACACCGCTCCAGCAAGGCGGCGAATTTGGCTTCCCGGAGGGTCGCCGGGGTAGCCATGACACCCACATAGCCCCCGGGATACCGGTCGCAGGCAATTTTCAGGGCAGGCTCGATGCCAATGACAATCAAATCCGGGTAAAGGGTTCGCAAATCATTGATCGCCGCAGAGGTGGCGGTATTACAGGCGACCACCAGCGCCTTAATGCCCCGATGGATCAGATTTTCCGCCGCTTTCAGGGTCAAATCCCGGATCTCCTCCGTGGGACGGGTGCCGTATGGTGCATTTGCGCTGTCGCCGAAGTACAAAAATCGCTCCTGGGGCAATTCCCGGCACAGATGCCGCAGGACGCTGATGCCGCCCACACCGGAGTCGAACACGGCAATATATTCCTCTTTGTGGTGCATGATGTTCACCTGCCTTTGCTTTCTGGGGTTATTCTACCATTTTTATGCGGATTTTGCAATAAAGAGATTTCCCCCACTAACTTAATCAAAAAACACCCCTTTCGGGGTGTTTTTTGCATCATTTTCTCGTGAATTCCAGATAAGCGCCGCCAATGAAGTCAAAGAATCTGCGAATATCTTCATCCTCGCTGGACAAGCGCAGCTTACCATTCTTCAGCTCATAGGAAAATGCCACTTCTTCAAAACCGCCATCGCCGTCAGGCTGCGTTATGTACAGAATTTCCCCATCCTCCCGATAGGTGCCGGCTGTGGGAAGCATATCCCAATATTCGGCGATCATTTCTTGTACATCAATCTTTTCCAGCATCAGCTGGCTCATCTCCTGCAGCGTCATGCCTAGCTGATCCTGAATCATGGCATCCACCTGCTCCTTGGTGAACCCTTGCTGCAGATACTGCTGATAGGCCGTCTGCACCAGGTCATCTTGCACATCCGCCACGAACTGCTCCACAGAATCCTGCAGCGCATCCCGATCAACGGTGATCAAGTAGGTCATATCCTCACGAAACTCCGCCTCAATATAGCACTCCAGCGAAGCATCCACGCCCTCCAGCTCCATCTTTCGGGAATCCACAATCAGTTTGCAACTCCATGCGCCAACCAACGTATCCTCCTGCAGGGGAACCGTAGTGGTCGGCTGTGTGGAAAACTCCTCGCGCTTATGGGTAGTCGGGGCATCTTCAATATCTGACGGATGGCATGCTGCCAGTGCCAGAAGCACGGCCGTCGCCAACAGCGCCGCTAATATCTTCTTCATCAGGCTTCACCAACCACAGAACCGTTGTTGTAGATCACAGCAGCAAAGGTCTTACCTACGCCAAAGGTCAGGGGAGTACCATCCTCCAGTGTGTACACATAAGGAGAGGTTTCGCTGGCACGGCTCCACTTGATGGGGATCATCTTGCCGCCGCTGGCGAACCAGCCGCTGCCTTCGCCCACCAGAGTCACGCCCAGTCGGCCGTAATCATCAATGGTACGGACGCTGGTGGCCAGCACCAGAACATTTTCAAAGTAGGGAACAGTACCGTCGTTACCATCGGCGTAAACTTGCCCGAACTGCTCACGGCTGTAGCCGCCCTTTTCCGCATCATAGTGCATGATGGTGGTACGGCCACCCTTGCGGAATGTGATCGTTACCGTAGTGGCGTCGGTACCGTTGGGAGTCGCATCCTCCGTAAAGATCATGTTATAATCAGCCTGCTCATCCAGCTCAGTCTTGTAGCCACGCTTGGCAACATACTCCAGAACCTCCTCAGCGGTGGTGTACATGGTATGCCAGGATGCAACGCCGGCATTCAGGCGATCCTTGTCCCGGTGATAGTAGTCACCGGCGCCAGGGCCCTGCACGCCGTCCATATTGTTCCACTTGGTATCTTTGAGCATCTGGTAGCCCTGAGGGCTGCCGCCGGCATGAACCAAAATACCATTGAACGCCATGGCAGTGCTGAGGACATAAGGCCGGACGCTACGATTGGGACCCAGCTTATCCACACCGTCAAAGCTGGTGAAAATACCCACGCAACGGGTGGTACCACCCTCATGGGGCAGCTCCCAGATCATATCTGCAGCGCTGCAGCCCCAGTGGGGGGTAGAAGCCTTTTCATCGTTATCCATAACCACAGCGTAGGGGCGAACCAGGTAGGGATCTTCCTGCTCCAGCCACTCACCGGTGATAGGATGAGGGAAGCCGATCAGGGGCTCCACCACGGGCGGCTCAGTGGGCTTAGTGGGATCCTCCACCGGCTCGGTGGTGGGCTCCGTAACAGGTTCGGTAATCGGTGCCGTAGTAGATGGGGTGGTGGGGGCAGGCAGATAGGTTTCCTCCTGACCGCCGCAAGCGCACAGCAGCAGGCACAAAACCGCCATCAATGCAAACATTCTTTTCATGCTTCATTCTCCTTTTCATCGACTAGAATATCTTCCATCGAGATGCCCAGATCATAATAAAACACACGGTCACGGGCAGGTGATAGATCCGTATAATCGCCTCGCTGGGCAAAGATCGCATAGCTGCGGAACAGTACCGGGCAAAGCTGCCCATCCTCCAAAATCTTTTGGTGGAGGGTGTAGTAGTTGCCGATATTGGCAAGAGATTCCTGACACAAGGCATACAGCACCGCATCATTCATACCACCGTAGCTCAGTGCGCCATAAGTGGCAAAGAATGGGGACAAATCCATATTGGCTGATAGTTTTGTCTGCCCCAGATAGATGTCAAATTTGCCATTTTTCAGGGCGTTCAGGTAATCATCGCCGGACAGCTCCGACATGGTCACCGTCAGGCCACAAAGACCCAAAACGTGGGCGATCTCACGGGCCACACGAACCCGGGTCACATCATCAGAATTGACCAGCATCACCACCGGACTGCCCTGCAGGTTGGCATTCGCCACAGCGCTGGACAGCTCCATGGGATTGTAACGGATCTTACTGGCCAGGGCATCGCTGTAGTAGGGGGATTTGGGAGATGCAGGTACGCCGGCGGCATAGGCAAAGCCACGGTAGAAATTCTCCACAATACCATTGCGATCCACCGCATATGTCAAAGCCTTGCGCACCTCGGGATTGGAGAAAACCGTACCCCGGACGTTACATCCCAGGTACAAAAACAGACCGCTTTCGCAGTCCCACAGCTCATAGTCGCTGTGGAAGTCCACATAATTGTCGTTGCCCGGGTCGGATGCCACCATGCCCAGACCGGAAACCTCGAAATCATCCCGAATTTGGACGGGATTTTCCGCCTTTTCCAGATCAATCCACTCGGAGTCAATGGGCATTTTCGCATCGCACCACCAATCCATTCGACGGCGCAAACGCAGCCGCTGTTCGCCGCTGTAGGCGTAGGGACCGGTGCCCAGAGGCAGAGGCTCATCGGTGCTGCCCTCCCGAACGATGGGAATATCCAGCAGAATGGGCAGATTTTCATAAGGAATCTTTAGCCGGAACACCACAGCCCCATCCTCAGTGGCTTCGATGGAGTGAACGTGGGTGAAGCGTCCCTTGTAGACACCGGCTTCCATGGCGGCGGTGTAGCTTGCCACCACATCAGCGGCGGTAAGCTCCATGCCATCGGAGAAGGTGGCCTTGGCTAAGTAGAAGGTGTAGGTTTTCATATCCCGGGACACCTCGTAGCCGCTGCACAAGATGGGGGACACGTTGTACTTGGCATCCACGGTGAACAGCCCCTGATACACCAGAGAAAGGATCGTTTTGTTTACATAATCACTGCAAGTAAAGGGGTTCAGGGAGCGGTCTGGATAGTAGGGCAAGCTCCGATCCTGAGCGGTGATGATCACCTGGGTAGGGCGGGTCACTTCCTCTTCCTCAGAAGAAAGACCGTTGCCGGTGGGGGTGTAGGTATCCTCATTGCCAGTACAACCGGCGAAAATACTAAGAATCAATGCAAAACATAGGATTAGTGCCAGTTTTTTCTTCAAACAATCCCCTCCTTGCATATAATGATTGCGCCCTGAGAACCTCTCAGCCCCTGGGTTACCCGGTGTGACCAGTACCGGTCACACTGGCAAACGGTGCAGTCGGTGCTGATGTCGATATGCTCCACACCGGCACGTTTCAGAGATAGGGCGTTGATTTCTTTTAGGTTTACATAATATTTATTCCGCTCTTCACGGATATATTTCTCCGCATCGCTTCCGTAAGCTTCCCGGATGGCATCAGGCACGTCCGCATCGGTCTGGAAACAGCAGTATCCAATGTTCGGGCCGATGGCGGCGCGGATATTTTTCGGGTCACAACCGAATTCTCTGACCATGGCCGCCACAGTTTTCCCGGCGATGCCTGCGGCGGTGCCACGCCAACCGGCGTGAGCCGCACCAACGGCACCGGTCACCGGGTCGTGGAGCAAAATGGGGGTGCAGTCGGCGGTGAAGATCACAAGACCGATCCCCGGCGTATTGGTGATCAGGCCGTCGCACTCAGGAAGCTCCGGGGCATACAGACCACTACCTGCCTCCTCGGCACCCACTCGCAAGACAATATCCGTGTGGGTCTGGTGGGAAAGGACTAACTTTTCCGGGTCAAAGCCCATGGCATCCCCCAAAATCCGATAGTTTTCCAAAACATTTTCCCATTCATCTCCACGGTGAATGCCAATGTTCAGGCTCGCAAGATACCCCCGGCTCACACCACCCAGCCGGGTGGTAAACCCATGAGGCACTCCGATTCCTTGGGCTGCAAGATATTCCAGATTACCGACTTTCTTCGTAACCATAAACACTCCGGGAATTAAAAATTACAAATTACGAATTACAAATTTTGCGCAATGCCGAGAAAGCGTTGTCATCCTGAGCGAAGGGCGAAGCCCGAAGCCGAAGGATCTTGGCATTTCAGGTAAAAGCGGTGTGTAGATCCTTCGACTCCGCTACGCTCCGCTCAGGATGACAGTATTTTTCCATTCATTTGTAATTTGTAATTATAAATTAAGAATTGTTTTTGTCCTTCTGCATGCAGCACTTCTTATATTTCAGGCCGCTGCCGCAGGGGCAGGGATCGTTGGGACCGGCCTTCTTTTCCTTGCGGACGGGCTGCTTCTTCACCTCGGCATTGTTGGCGGCGCCGGTGCCGGTTTCCTTGGCCACACGCTCACGCTTGTCCTCCTGCTTGGGACGAAGCTGCACCAGGAACATCCGACGGATGGTTTCCTCACGGATGGCCTGAATCATGGCCTCGAACATCTGGTAGCCTTCCTCTTTATAAGCCACCACCGGGTCATGCTGACCGTAAGCCCGCAGACCGATGCCCTGCTTCAAATCGTCCATAGCATCGATGTTCTCCATCCAGTACTCGTCCACAACCCGGAGCATGACCACACGCTCCAGCTCACGCATGACCTCGGGAGTAAAGTTCTCCTCACGAGCCGCATAATGTGCCTTGGCGGCGTCCAAAATTGCCTCAGAAACGCTGTCTGCGGTCGCTTTTTCCGGCAGAACCAGTGCACCCTTGGGATAGAACACGCCCTCAAACTGCTTGCGCAGGCTCTCCAGCGCCGCATCATCCATGCGACCGGACTGGCTCAGGGCTGTAGCCACAGAGCTTTCCACCACGCCTTCCAGCATGGACATCATGTTGTCCCGGAGGCTGTCGCCGTCCAGCACCTTCTGGCGCTGAGCGTAGATGACCTCACGCTGGACGTTCATCACATCGTCGTACTCCAGCACGTTCTTTCTCACACGGAAGTTGCGGCTTTCCACGTTCTTCTGGGCATTTTCCACGGCGTTGCTGAGGATCTTGGCATCGATGGGTGTATCCTCGTCCAGGCCCAGCGCATCCATCATGTTCATGACCCGGTCGGTGGAGAACAGACGCATCAGATCATCCTGCAGACTCAGGTAGAAGCGGCTCTCGCCGGGGTCACCCTCACGACCGGCACGGCCACGGAGCTGGTTATCGATACGGCGGGACTCGTGGCGCTCGGTGCCGATGATCACCAGACCGCCGGCTTCACGAACTTTCTGCGCCTCGTCGGCGATTTCCGCCTTGAACTTCTTCAGAAGCTCCTCATACTTGGCACGAACCGCCAGGATCTCCGGATCTTCGGTTTCGGCATAGGAGTCCGCCTCGGCCAGCAGTTCCTCGGTGTAATCCATCTTGCGCAGTTCGTTCTTGGCCAAAAATTCTGCGTTACCGCCCAGCATAATATCGGTACCACGGCCTGCCATGTTGGTAGCGATGGTGACGGCGCCGAATTTACCGGCCTGGGCAACGATCTGAGCTTCTTTTTCGTGATATTTTGCATTCAGCACGCTGTGAGGCACACCGGCCTTCTTCAGCAGCTTGCTGAGAATTTCGCTCTTTTCAATGGAAACGGTACCAACCAGAACCGGCTGACCCTTGGCGTGGCACTCCTGCACCTGGGCGATGATGGCACGGAACTTGCCCATCTCGGTCTTGTACACCACATCGGAGCGGTCCTGACGGGCGATGGGACGGTTGGTGGGGATCTCCACCACGTCCAACTTGTAAATGGTGCCGAATTCTTCTTCCTCGGTCAAAGCGGTACCGGTCATGCCGGACAGCTTGTCGTACAGACGGAAGAAATTCTGGAAGGTGATGGTTGCCAGAGTCTTGCTTTCGCTGGCGACGGTGACGCCTTCCTTGGCCTCGATGGCCTGATGCAGACCCTCGTTGTACCGACGGCCGTACATCAGACGGCCAGTGAACTCATCAACAATGATGATCTCCCCGTCCTTGACCACATAGTCAATATCCCGCTTCATGAGGCCGCGAGCCTTCATCGCCTGATTGATGTGGTGAGAGAGGGTAGTATTTTCCGCATCCGACAGATTTTCCACGCCGAAATACTTCTCCGCCTTCGCGATACCCTCGGCGGTGAGGGACACGGTGCGAGACTTTTCATCCACGAAGTAGTCGCAGTCGTAGTTGTCCTGCACTTCCTTCTCATCGGTCTTGGCAAAGACCTTCCGGCGCAGGGTGGACACGAAGTAGTCCGCCATTTCGTACAGCTTGGAGGATTCCTCGCCCTTGCCGGAAATGATCAGGGGGGTACGGGCTTCGTCGATGAGGATGGAGTCCACCTCGTCCACGATGGCGAAGGCGTGTCCACGCTGAACCAGCTCCGCCTTGTAGATGGCCATGTTGTCACGGAGGTAGTCGAAGCCCAACTCGTTGTTGGTGCAGTAGGTGATGTCGGCGGCGTAGGCCTCCCTGCGCTCTGCGGGGGTCATGCCGGGGATAATCAGGCCGACGGTGAGGCCCATGTAGCAGTAGACCTTGCCCATCCACTCGGAGTCACGCTTGGCCAAATACTCGTTGACGGTGACCACGTGGACACCACGGCCGGTCAAAGCGTTCAGGTAGCAGGGCAGAATGGCAACCAGGGTTTTGCCTTCGCCGGTCTTCATTTCGGCGCCACGGCCCTGATCGAGCACGATGCCGCCAATGAGCTGTACGGGGTAGGGCTTCATGCCCAGCACACGCCAAGCGGCTTCCCGGATGGCGGCAAAAGCCTCGGGCAGGATGTCGTCCAAATCCTCGCCGTCAGCCAGACGAGCCTTCAGCTCATTGGTCTTACCCTTCAGGGCTTCCTCGCTGAGGGCGGTATATTCAGCCTCCATGGACAGAATCTTGTCCACCATGGGCTGGATCTTCTTAATTTCCCGCTGGGAACGGGTGCCGAAAATCTTCGTAATCAGTCCCATATTGTAAAACACTCCTTTTCGGTAATGCCTATTTACGCATTTTATCCATTATAGCACACCTTCCCGGAAAATAATAGATGAATTTGTAAACAAATTCGCATGGAATGGCTAAAAAATGTCATTCTGAGCGGAGGGCGAAGCCCGAAGTCGAAGAATCTTCGCACAAATTTAACCGCAAGTGCGTAGATTCTTCGGGCGTGGCTTTTTTCTCTTTACATTTTCTTGCAAAAACGATAAAATTGACACAAAGAATACACATCGCAAGGTTACACTATCCTTGAAAGGAGGGGAATCCCCATGGGCAACTACATTCTCATCGCCGAGGACGAGCCGAAGCTGCGCTCCATTCTGTGCGATTACTTCATCAGCCGGGGGGACACCCCGGTACCTGCCGCCGACGGCACCGCCGGCTGCATCAAGACCGTCATCAAATCCGGATACAAACTGGAGGTGTGACCTATGAAAAAGCCGAAAAAAGAACGTAAAAAGTTCCGAATTTCCACACTCACCGCCCTGATGCTCCGTTTTGGCATTCTGCTTTTTGTACTCATCTACGGTGCCATAGCTATTCTGACCATCTACGTTTGCAAGGATTTGACCCGTCAATGGGAAGAAAACTTCAATCTATACGCCGGACATGCCATATCCACCAAGCATGATGAATACATCACCCAGAGCGAAATGCTGGACAGATGTTGGGCTTACGAGTGGACCACTTCCGCCCATTACAGCCTGCCCACCTTGCGGGATTTGGTATCTTCCTCCTATGATGTTCAGTACGGTCGGGATATTTCCTACGCCTTTGCCTTCTACGACACCGGAATGTATTTTGACAATCCCGGCATCTCCGCCGAAACCCATGTGTACATCAACTATATCACGGAGGAAACCTGGAGCCAGGGTATCCTGAAGCCCGACGGAGAAGTGGTTTTGAAGGATTTTGAAGAACCGCGGGAGCTCAGCGGTGTGGATGCCTATAAATTCAAAGGCTATTATGAAGACGGCTTTTTCGTGCCAGTATATCTAGCCTATTACGAGCAGTTTAACGACCACCTTTTCGTGCAGAACATTCCCACCCGGGATCAGCAGGGTCTGGTCACATGGCGTTTGGTCTTTGACAATACCGCCGATTGTGACCGGGAGCTGGTAACTCTTTATTCCGAACAGATCTACAGCAAAATTCATTTTAACGATGGCAATTCTGGCCCCGTGGAAGCCAATGGCAAAACCTATGCATCCGTGCAGGAAATGGCTGAAATCGGCGATTTTCCGCATTATCGGGACTATGATCTTCGGGAAACCGTATTTGCACAAGCCATCTATCACACCGACGAACAAGGTAATCGCGTCAAGCAAACCACTGTGATGCGGTGCTATCCCCTGAAGTTGGCAATGTATGAGCTGGATACGTTTTACCGAATCTCTTTCCTTGTTTTTGTGGTCATTTTGGTGCTTTATTATCGCACCCTGCGGCGGCAATTGCGTGATCCCCTGCGGCGGATCATCAACGCCGGAAACGGTTTGGCGCCCCTGAACTGGGATGGTCGAAGCCGCTGGCGGGAGGTTGCCCAATTGGAGGATGGGTATGAACTGACCCAAAAGACCATCCACGATCTGCGGCAAGAGAATCAACAGCTTCGCACGGCGCTGGAATACGCCCAAGAGGCGGAAGTGCGCCGCCGGGATCTGGTTTCCGGCATCACCCACGACCTCAAGACCCCTCTGGCCATCATCCACAGCTACGCCGAAGGTCTGGAAGCAGGCATCGCCCCGGAAAAGCAGAGCCAGTATCTGCAGACCATCCTCAGCGAAACGGAGCGGATGGATACCATGGTGCTGGAAATGCTGGACTTCAGCCGTCTGGAAGCTGGCAAGGTGACCCTTGCCGCCGACCATTTCTCCATTCTGGCGCTGACCAAGCGGGTCTTTGATCGGCTGAACCTCCAATTGCAGGTAAAAAACCTGACTGTGCATTATGACATTGCAGAGGATTTCCTCACCACCGCCGACGAAGCCCGGATTGAGCAGGTGGTCACCAATTTTGCCACCAACGCCATCAAATTCTCCCCGGCGGGCGGCGAAATTCACCTGAACATTTTCCAGCACACCGGCAAAACCATGTTCACCATCGCAAATGCATGCGAAAATCTCCCGGAAGAAACCTTGGAGCGGATTTGGGACAGCTTCTATCGGGCAGATAGTTCCCGGACTGTCAAGGGCACCGGGTTGGGACTGCCCATCGTCCGGGCGATCATCCACCTGCATCGAGGCACCTGCGAGGCTCACAACACCTCCACCGGCGTGGAATTCCGTTTCACACTGCCCCAATAACAAACAGAGCCTTCCACCGGGAAGGCTCTGTTATTGTTTACATATTCAAATTCTCATCAAAGAACTTTTGGATTTCCTCTTCCGTTGCCGGCAGAGTACCCTGGAAATAGCCGGGTTTGCCACCGCCACGGGCACCGAAAGTATCCTTCAACATTTGCCCCAGTGCCTTCACATCCCCCTGCTTATTCACAAGACACACAGAATAATTTCCATACTCACCACTGCATACCCATGCGGTGCCGTTGCAAACATTGCCGATCTGGTCAGCCAGTTCCCGGGCCGCACCGGGATTCAGCTCCGGCGCAAAAAACAGCACATTGCCCTGACCGGCATACCCTTGCGCAATGGTAGCAAAAATCCGCTTTTCCAGTCCTGCGCAGCGGTATTCCGCCGCCGCAAGACGTTCATTCATTTTTCGTGCAGCTTCACCGGTTTCCATGATTTTTGCAGAAAATGCCTGAGAAACCAGTCGATTTTGTTCGTAAACCCGGTTCAAAATTTCCATGGCTCGGCCGCCGCAGGCCATCTCGATGCGCACACCCTGATGGAATTTCACACAGCTAAACAGCTTCACCAAGCCCACCTCGCCGGTGGTCGCCACATGAATGCCACAGCAAGCGCAG
This sequence comes from Faecousia sp., assembly GCA_045654265.1. Taxonomy (GTDB): domain Bacteria; phylum Bacillota; class Clostridia; order Oscillospirales; family Oscillospiraceae; genus Faecousia. The sequence goes on along the minus strand of JAZONA010000094.1, from coordinate 16,073 downwards.
CAATCCGCCCCCACCACATCCACGATCCGCACCGGCCATGGAAGCGCCCGTTTGGTGCGATAGGTCACACTCGGCAGCTCCTCCGGAGAAGGAACCCAGCACCGTACCGGCAGATTCTGCCACAAGATCCGGTTGGCCTCCGCCTCGATTTCTGCCAAAGCACCATCGGGAATCGGGCCATCGAAATCCACGGTCATCACGTCCTTGCCCACATGGAATCCCACATTGGCATGTCCCCAACGGCGGTGGATAATGCCGGACACGATATGCTCACCGGTGTGCTGCTGCATCAGGTCAAAACGCCGCTCCCAGTCGATGGTTCCCTCCACTCGTGAACCGATTTCCAGAGGATTTTCGCACAGATGCACCACTTCTTCTCCTTGCTCCTGGACATCCAGAACCGCAACGCCGCCCAAAATGCCCACATCGCAGGCCTGGCCGCCGCCCTCGGGATAAAAAGCCGTTGCATCCAAAATCACGGCATAACCGCCCTCCACCGGGCGACAATCCAACACCTGAGCGGTAAATGTGCGCAGGTGGCAATCCTCATAATACAGTTTCCGTGTTTCCATGTCGCTCTCCTTTGAAAAAATTTGCTGATATTATACCATAATATTTCAACCACTGCATCTTTTTTCAAGATTTCCGGTAATTTTCACATAATTCATAAGTATATCCCACAGAACCGTCCCGGATATTTGGGCATGGTTACAAATTTCATCACGTTTTGTTGTCTTTTTTTCAGTTTTTCGGTATACTTATAGAGGTTTTTACATCTAAATTTTCACAAATGACGAAAGGAGGCGCTTCATGAAGAATATACTGGTATCCTGCTGGTGCGTAGCACTATGTCTGGGACTTCTGCTGTATAGCCTCCCATCCAAGCCAGCGCAGGTAGATGATACCTCCTTCTCTGTTGAACCTACCACCGCCATGCCGGATCCGGTTCCTTTTTATGTATCTATCAACGACCCTGATCAGCAGGAGGTTTGGGAACAACTTGCTCAGGAATTTAATCTGATGTCAGGCTTTCATGTTTTGATCGCCTCTGATATACCGGCCACAGATGATGCAGTGCTGCTCACCATGACCGCCAGACAATTGGAAGAACCAATGGAAGATTTTCTGGATTTGTCGGGTACGGCCGCTTTCGCCAACCTGGCACAACCGGATTTCGCCAGGATCCAAGACGACCAAGTGGTGGCGATCGCTGCAGATATGGCCATTTTCGGCTTAATCTATGATGAAACGCTCCTGGCGCAAGCCGGTTACACACGCTCCGACGTGGACAGCTTTGAAGATTTGAAGGCTGTCGCAGAACATATCTCTGCCGATACTAAGAAATTAGGCTTCGGCGCATTTGCCAAAGCCAAGGCCAACTTATCCCAGTTGCTTGCATCCTATCCCGCTGATTGCCGTGGAATTTGGGATCTCTATCAGGCGAACCATGTGGAAGAACCCATTGTGGGCGGCAAGGCCGTTTTTTGTCTGGGAAGCAATTTGGATTATGAGGAGCTGAGCGAAAAAACCAACGCAAAATTGGGTATGTTACCCCTATATATCGGCTCTCAGCCAGAAGAAAATCACACTTTTTGTGCGGTAACGACTCGTTACTGGTGTATCCGTCCCGGTAATGAGGACAGTAATCAGGCTGCCATCGCTTTTTTGAATTTCCTTGTAAGTCCTCGCATTGACGGTACGCTCCCGGTGGACGACCTGAAATTGCTGGCACCCTATCGTCAGGCCACCTTCAGTGACAACAGTGCAGAAAACTTACTGAGAAGCGACATCGCTGTGGGCAAGCAGTGTCAAATCTGCGTGAACCCCAGTGTGCCTGATGGATTGATGGAGGCACTTGCGGTTTACCAAGCCGATCCTACAGAACAGAATTGGGCAGCTGTTCTCCAGCTATTATCCCACGCATAACGAAACCCTCCCGGGACTCGATCCCAGGAGGGTTTTATTCTATTAAAAAGCGAATTTTGCAATCAGCCAAACAGCCATCAAAATCACAGGGTATGCAAGGTAATTGACATAGCGGTTGCCCTCGCCGGGTTCGCCGCTATAAAAATGGATCATCAGCATAGCAAGGGGTGTACCCATATACTGCAGGAACATCCAACCGGGAACCGCCATGGCGACCAACACCATGACAGCACTGCCCACAAAGACCTGCAGGGCCTTATTCTTCCGGGTAAACCACAGAGTTGCTGCCAGAACCACCATCGGGAAGCCTTCGCTAAGCATAGCGGCGCTTTCACGCATGAAACCATAACGGGTTTCCAGCTGGGCGCCCGGGGTAGGCAGCTGGAAAATGGTCCAAAGCAACGCTACACCCACGATCATAACTTTGACAAGAATATTCTTGCCTTCCTTCTGGGAATAGTAGCGCAGCAGGTACAACATGACCATACAGATCAGCAGCGAGAAAACGGGATTGAAGAATCGCCAGTCGAACACCTTTCCGGAATTGATGAGATCGAAGGGAATCTCCGTCAGCACTGCAACAATGAGTACACGGAGAAAATACATCTTCATGCTTTTTGTCTTTTGCACGCCTTCCACCAGCAGGAAAACGAACAGTGGCATGGCGCAACATTGGATAATCTCAATGACCAGAGCGATGGTGGTGATTTTCAGCGAGTCGTCGGCAGCCATCAGCTTACCCTGAACGATTCCGCTTCCAATTGCACCGGCCAACAGTAACAGCAATCCGAGAATCCGGATGCCCTGAGCAGAAAGTCCCGCAGGCTTGCGGTATTGGATCTGATTGTTCATAGCGTTTCTCCTTTGGGAAATAGAAAACCCTTCCTGCCCGTTTCCAGGCAGAAAGGGCGTTCAAATTTATTTACCGGGAACCAGAATTGCAATGCCATAAGGCGCCATATTCAGCGTAGTACCGTCCATCTCAGTGGGGTTGCCATCGGGGGACAGCGTGGCCACCATCTTCCAGTCCGCATAGGCGGACAGATCAACGGTATCTGCCTCGTCATTGATATTCATGATGATCAAGCATTCCTGATCGTTCCAGGTCTTGCGCACAGCGCTGATGCAAGCCACATTCAAAGCAGTTTCCGCAGTGGAATCACCATGGGAAATTACCGGCAGGGCATTGCGGATGGCAATGGCTTCACGGTAGAAGTTGTAAACCGAGGTTTCATCTTCGATCTGCTCAGCCAAACTGCCCAAGGGGTATCCCTCAGCAGGCAGAACACATCCGGGAGGCAAAGTGGTTTCGCCACCGGTTCTATCAGCAGTCCATACCATGGGTGCGCGCTTAGAAGGATCGTTACCCTCGCCGGGCATACCGATCTCTTCGCCGTAGTAGATGAAGGCTGCGCCGCTCATGAGAAGATTCATGGCACCGGCGGCCTTGACACGCACCTTGTCACCATTGACAAAGCCATAAATACGGCCAACGTCATGGTTGGACAGGAAGGGCGCATCGATGTAATCCGGGCTAACCTCGGAATACGCATTGTTAGATGTCTGCAATGCGGTAGCCCAAGTGTTAACAATGGTCGCATTGCCACGGCTGTTGAGGACCTTAATCAGCTTTCCGCCGTAATCACCAAAGGGGTAATTGAAGATACTCATAAAGCCGGTCTTATAGTGGTTGGTCACGGCGCTGAAATTGTCCCACACCTCGGCCACCAGGTATGCCTCAGGGTCGATGGCGGTAGCAGTATCCTGCAGCCACTTCAGAACTTCAGCATTCTTGGCGGTGTTGCCGGAGTAGAACTCCTTGGCGGCATCCAGACGGAAGCCATCCACGCCTTTGTCCATCCAGAATTTCATCACATCAGCAATATCTGCGCGAAGCTCCTGGTTATCCAGATTCAGGTCAGGCATATCGCTGCTGAATCGGGATTCATAATAGAACTCCGTACCGGGAACCTTTGTGAAGCCATTGGCATACTCCATAGAGAAGTTATAATAGCCATAGTACTTGCAGGCTTCGGTGCTGCCCTCTTCGCCCCAGTCCAAAGTCTTGAGGTAATCAACAGCCTCGGTAAACCAAGGGTTATTGTTACCGCTGTGATTCACAACCAGGTCAAGGATCAGCTTAATATCCCGCTTGTCGCATTCCTCCACCAACTGCTCGAAGTCAGCCATGGTACCATAAGTGGGGTCGATGGCATAGTAGTCATCCACGTTGTACTTATGGTAGGAGGTGCTGGGATGAATAGGCATCAGCCAAATACCGCCGACGCCCAGCTCCTTCAGGTAATCCAGCTTGGAAATGACACCCTGCAGATCGCCGATGCCATTGCTGTTGGAGTCGCAGAAGGAATAGACAAAAATCTCGTACCAGACGCGATAATTGTCATCGGGGCTGGAGCCCAGACTGGAGTAGTACTCCAGTCTGTCCTCCAGAGAAGGTTTGGTTTCAACCGGATCGGTGGGGGCAGTGGTGCCGCCATCGTCGGTCTTATTGCCGCAGCCGGCCATAGCCAGCATCAGCACTGCCAGCATCAAGCACAGAAGCTTCTTAACGGACTTTGCCATAGACTTAGCCCTTCACGGAGCCGGACATGGCCTCCTGATAGAATCTCTGAGTGATGATGTACAGGATGGAGATGGGGATAGCAACCAGCACAGCGCCGGCACAGAACCGGGTGAAGAAGCGGTCCACATACTCCTTCTCCAGCATGCTCCACAGACCGATGGCCACGGTGAAGTACTTGGAGTTAGCACGGACGATGATCTTAGCGAACACGAAGTCCATCCAGGGGCCCATGAAGGAAGTGATGACCTGATAAACGATCATCGGCTTACACAGAGGCAGGGTGATCTTCGTGAAGGTCTGCCACTTGGTGGCACCGTCCAGATAAGCAGCCTCGTCCAGAGCCTTGGGAATGGTGTCCATGTAGCCCTTCATGACGTAGAAGCCAACGCCGGCACCGGAGGTGTAGCAGATGACCAGTGCGAAGGGAACCATGTCGCCCTCGGTCAGGCCCAGAGCCTTCAGCAGGAAGTACTGAGCGGTCATGGACATGAAGCCGGGGAACAGGGTGATGACCATACCCATGTTCATGTAGGGCTTACGCATCTTCCACTTCAGGCGGGACATACAGTAGGAAACCGCCAGAACCAGGAAGGTGCTGATGATGCAGGTGAACACAGCGATGGTTGCGGTGTTCATGAACATCCGGGGGAAGTCAAGAACGTTCTTCTCAGTAAACAGGAGCTTGTAGTTGTTCAAGGTCCAGTCGGTGGGAAGGAAGGTCTTAACGAACAGGCCGGGAGTGGCGCGGAAGCTGTGGGCTACCAGCCAGACAAAGGGAATCAGCCAGATGACTGCCATAATGATCAAGAAAGTATGGGCAACAACATCACTGACATATCTTCTAGCCTTGATGGAACCAGTTTTCTTAGCCATTACTTGAATCCCTCCTCATCTTTATAGGAGCCGGAGCTACGGTAGGTCACCAGAGACACAATCGCAAGGATAATGAAGGTGAGAATACCGATAACCGCCGCCAGGTTGTACTGCAGGTTATCGATTGTCAGCTTGTACAGCCAGGTAACCAGCAGATCGGTACTACCTGCGGTGTAGTCCAGACGTTTGACGGGGCCACCGCCAGACAGCAGGTAGATGATGTTGAAGTTGTTGATGTTACCGGTAAAGGAAGTAATGATATGGGGAGTCAGAACGAAGATCATGTAGGGCAGAGTAATGTTAATGAACTGCTGCACCACATTTGCGCCGTCAATTTTAGCGGCTTCGTAAAGATCCGCAGGGATATTCTTCAAAATACCGGTGACCTGCATGACGGTATAGGGAATACCGACCCACAGGTTAACAATGATGATCGTGATCCGAGCCCAGGTGGTATTGGACCAGAAGGGCAGCTCATTACCTTCGGTAATGAAGCCATTGGTGATCAGAGTGGAGTTCACGATACCCTGCTCCTGCAGCATGGTGCGGATGATCAGCAGGGACACGAACTGAGGCACAGCAATGGTCAGGGACAGAACCGTACGCCACAGGCCCTTGAGCTTGGTGGTAGGACGGTTGATGATCATGGCCACAAAGGTGCCGAAGAAGAAGTTCAGGAAGGTTGCAAAGAAGGCCCAAATCAGGGTCCAACTCAGAACACTCCAGAACTGCTCACTGATGGCGGACTTGGAGTTGAAAACGGACTTAAAGTTTTCAATGCCCACCCAGTCAAACAGCACCAGATGGCCGCCGACCTTGGAGTAATTAGTAAATGCCATCATCATCATATACACCAGCGGGATCATGGTGAAGATGACGAGTGACAAGAAAGGCACAGTCATGAGCAGCTTATGTACGTTCTTGTCAAACAGTGCCTTGATATCATCCCAGAACGTAGGCACACGCTTGCCGGCGCGCTTGTAGCACAGGGCCTCATAGCCACTGCGGACGGATGCACGCCAGATGACGATAAAAGCTACAATAATAGCGAGGGTTGCAACTGCATACAGCAGGATCTGCTGAGAGTTATCACCCATGATGTACTCGAAATAACCGAGTTCTTCGTTAAAGATTTCCTGCTCCTCACGGTCGCCGAGAGAAGGCAGCATCTGCAACCAGTAAATACCGTTGCTGAACATATACCAGACGACGATCACCTGGATCGCCAGGAACAGCAGGCCCTTGATGATCTGACCTGCAGCAAAGTTACCGAGACCCATCAGCAGGCAAGATGCCCACACCCAGGGACCTCCGTTGGTCAATGCGCTGCCCAAAGAGTAGGGATTAGCGGCTCTTCTACGGGCAGCGGCGGCTTTTGTCAAGCTTTTGGATGACATTATTTACCGTCCCCCTTTGTTTTGGATTGCTGAGAAAAATTGGCGGCGGCCAGAAATTATTTCCAACCGCCGCCAGAGTTCCTTAATTAGCGGATTTTAACCTGAGAAATTACAGGCCAGTGCCGTTCAGAGCGTCCTGGAACAGCTCGGTCTGCTCAGCAGCGTTGTCCTCAGTGACTTCGCCGTTGTAGATAGCAGTGCCCAGGTTGCCGGCGGGGCCCCAGTAATCGTTCATCTCGGGGATGGTGGGCTGGCCGACGGAGGTGTTGGACATGGTCAGAGCCTGACCAACGGCGACCAGGTTCTTAGCGATGGTCTCGTTGGTGGTCAGAGCGGAGACAGAGGGGGGAATCTCACGCAGCTCGTAGTGCAGCAGCTGAGCCTCTTCAGTGGACAGGAAAGCAGCCAGCTTCAGAGCAGCGCCCATGTTCTTGGACTGACGGTTGACACCGATAGCCTTGGAGCCAGCGAAGGACTTCAGCTGGCAAGCCTCACCGTTGATGGTGATGGTGGGCAGCTGAGCAACGCCCATGTTATCGCCCAGAGCTTCCTTAACGGAAACAGCGTCCCAAGTGCCGGAGAACATAGCGGCGACGGAGCCGTCACGCAGACCGCCCAGGCCTTCGCCGGAGCCGTCGTTGATGAAGTTGGGGTTCTTGGCCAGGTTGACCAGATACTTGGTCACGTCAGTAGCCTTGCTGCCCAGCTGGATGCCAGCAGCAGCGTCAACGCCCTTGTCGCCGAACAGGGTGCCACCTGCTGCAGCGTAGAAGGACCAGATGTACCAGGAGTTGGTGATGGGGAAGGCAACCTTGCCCTTCTCCAGCATGGTCTCCAGGGACTTGACGTCGTCAGCGGAGAACACGCGGGTGTCATAGTACATGAACCAGGTGTTAGCAGTGTAGGGGAAGCCGTACACGCCGCCATCGGTGTAGGTGACGGTGTCAACGAAGGTCTGAGAGTTGTCCTTCTTGACCTGCTCCTCGTAGGAGCCGCCCAGCTTAGCCAGAGCCTGAGCGTTGATCAGGGTGCCCAGCTGGTCGTTAGCGTAGAAGTAAACGTCAGCAGCAGCCTCAACGTCAGCGGTGACCTTGGTCACAGTGTCGCCTTCGCCGCAGACACCGGTAACCCAAGTGATCTTGTACTCATCCTTGTAGGCCTCTTCGAACTTCTTCAGCATGACGTTCAGCCAGCTGTTCTCGTCGACCTGATCTTCCTGGGGACCCCAAACGGTCAGGGTGATCTCCTGGGGACCTGCGGGCTTAGCGGTGGTGTTGGTGTCGGTGTTGGGGCCGGGCTTGGCGGGACCAGCGGGAGTGCTGCCACAAGCAGCCAGAGCCAGAACCATAACAACGGCCAGCACCAATGCAAGAATCTTCTTCATTGTGTTTTCCTTCCTTTTTTTAATAATTTTTTATTTTAACTGGCTATGCCAGCTAAAACCATGGAGTAGACGCAGGTATACCATACCCAATTTTCAGTGTATTTGATTTTATCACAGCTAATGAAATATGTCAATCACTGATTGTGCATAATCAGCATTATGGACAATTGGTAAAATACCCCTTTGTGCATTTTTACAAGGATTCTTCTCTCTATTTTGGGTCGTGTTTTTATTTTCAAGTGCATCTGTGCGTCACAGCAAAACAACGGCGTTTTTCATTGAAAAATGTCAGTGTGAGGTGCCCACTCCTGCGCAACGACGTACTTTTTCTTTCTGCGTCTCAACGCACCTTTTTGGGCATCGTTCATAACATGGAATGTACGGCGCAGGCCGTCAAAAAAATTGCTGGAGGTAATGATTATGTGTAACGGTAACGGCTTCTTTGGTGGCAACAACTGCTGGTGGATCATCATCCTGATTCTGTTGTTCACCTGCTGCGGCAATGGTACCAACAACACTCTGGGCTGCGGCTGTGGCTGCGGCTGTGAGACCAACAACAACTGCTGCTGCTAAAATGAAAGAGGAGGCACCCAACCGGGTGCCTCCTTACTATATTATAATGTATCAGCCAAAGACCTTCAGCAGGAAGCCGGCAGCGATGGCAGAGCCGATGACACCGGCCACGTTGGGGCCCAGGGCATGCATCAGCAGGAAGTTGGAAGGATTGGCCTTCTGGCCTTCCAGGTTGGCCACACGGGCAGCCATGGGCACGGCGGACACACCGGCGGAGCCGATGAGGGGATTGACCTTGCCCTTGGTCAGCAGGCACATCACCAAACCGCCCAGCAGACCGCCCACAGTGGACAGAATGAATGCGCAAACGCCCAGAACGATGATCTTCAGGGTTTCAGCAGTCAGGAAGTTGGAACCGACCATGGTTGCGCCCACGGAGATGGACAGGAAAATGGTGACAATGTTCATCAGGGCATTCTGCACAGTATCGCTGAGGCGCTCGGTGCAGCCGCACTCCTTGAACAGGTTGCCCAGCATCAGGCAGCCGATCAGGGGAGCAGTATCCGGAATCAGCAGAGCGCAGAAGATGGTAACCACGATGGGGAAGATGATCTTCTCAGTCTTGCTGACATTACGGGTCTGAACCATCTTGATCTGGCGCTGCTTCTTGGTGGTGAGCAGGGGGATGAAGGGGGGCGGGATCGTGGGGATCGCCGCCATGTAGGAGTAAGCCGCCACGGCGATGGCGCCCAGCAGTTCAGGAGCCAGCTTGGAGGTCAGGAAGATGGCGGTGGGGCCGTCAGCGCCGCCGATGATACCGATGGAAGCAGCCTGCAGAGCATCAAAGCCCAGCAGGATAGCGCCGAAGAATGCGGCCAACACGCCCAGCTGTGCGGCAGCGCCCAACAGCAGGGACTTGGGATTGCTGAGCAGAGGGCCAAAGTCGGACATGGCACCCACGCCCATGAAAATCAGGCAGGGATACACACTGCTCTTAACACCGATGTACAGAATGTCCAGCAGGCCGCCATCATGGATGATGGTGCCGTAGCCGATTTCGCCATCCATAAACTGGGTCCACAGCTCCTGATGGTACATATTTGCACCGGGCAGGTTGGTCAGCAGACAGCCGAAGGCGATACCCACCAACAGCAGGGGCTCGAACTTCTTGACAATTGCCAGATACAGCAGAACGCAGGCAATGGCGATCATCACCAGGTTCTGCCAGCCATTTTCCGACAAAAATCCGCTGGTAACGTGCGCAAAGCCGGAGTCGTTCCACAGTTTCAGCAGAACTTCACCAATATTGATATTCATTGGCTACCCTCCTCAGCCGATGACCACCAGGGGCGCACCGGTATCCACGGTGGAGCCCTTGCTCACCAGAACCTGAGTGACGGTGCCGTCCTTGGGAGCCATGATCTCGTTCTCCATCTTCATGGCCTCCAGAACCACCAGCACGGTGCCGGACTTGACAGCATCGCCGGCCTTGACGTTGACCTTCAGGATGTTGCCAGGCATGGGAGCGTTGACAGCGTCGCCGGCGCCGGTAACCGCAGGAGCGGCAGGAGCAGCGGCGGCAGGAGCTGCAGCGGGAGCAGCAGCCACGGGAGCAGCAGCGGCGGGAGCGGGAGCGATGGCCTCGTACTCGCTCAGGAGCATGGCCTTGCCGGCCTCGACCTCCACCTCATAGGTGCGGCCGTTCAGAGTCACTTTATATTTCATGATTAATTGACCTCCTTGATGGAAATGAAGCGCAGCTCATTCAGGGGCTTGCCCATCTTATCCGCCACAATAGCCATGATCATGGCTGCGGTCTTGGGCTCCACATTGTAGAGCTTCACGGGGCCGGCGGAGCCGGGAGCGGTGGGAGCGGCAGGAGCTTCTTCCACCACGGGGACGACCTGCTCATTGGCAGCGGCCGCCTGCTTTTTCTTATCGACAGCCATGAAGATCTTGCCCATGATCATAACCACGACCATCAGCAAAATCAGGCCGAAAAACACCACAGCGTAGCCAAGCAGGGCTACCACAGCGGCTTCGGGGATACCGATATTTTCCATATTGGAACCTCCTTAGCACTCGGTGATGGTGTAGGTGACTTCGTTCTCTTCCTTTTCCTTCCGCTCCTCGAAGAACTTCTCGGCCAGGTTGGGGAAGGCGATGTAGGAAAGCACATCCTCGTCGGGGCGGGCGATGCCCTCCAACTTCTTGCGGGTGGGCTCCACGATGGGCTCCAGGGTGTCGGCGTAGCGACCGGCCAGGGGCTTCTCGTCGCCCAGGATCATGGCCTGGATCTCAGGCTTGATGGGAGCGGGAGTGGTGCCGTATTCGCCACGGCAGTAAGCCTTGATTTCCTTGGAAACGGTCTTGTAGCGCTGGCCGTCCAGAACATTACGCACAGCCTGCACGCCCACCATCTGAGAGGTAGGAGTAACCAGAGGAGGATAGCCCAGATCGGCACGAACCTTGGGGGTCTCGGCCAAAGCCTCGTCGAACTTGTCCAGAGCATTCATCTGCTTCAGCTGGCTCAGCAGGTTACTGAGCATGCCGCCGGGAACCTGATAGGTCAGGCACTGGGTATCGGTAGCCATGGACTTGGGCATCAGGGTGCCGTCCTTGACGAACTCGTCACGAACGCCCTTGAAGTAGTCAGCCATAGTGGTCAGGCAGGCATCGTCCAGGTCAACCTGGTAGCCCAGCTGACGCAGAGCGTAAGCCATGGTCTCGGTGGCGGGCTGAGAAGTACCGCCGGAGAAGGGAGAAATGGCGCAGTCGATGATGTCCACACCAGCCTCAACAGCCTTCAGGTAGGTCATGAAAGCAAGGCCCGTGGTGGAGTGGGTGTGCAGGTCGATGGGCAGATCCACAGCGTCCTTAATGGCGGAAACCATGTCGTAAGCCTCCTGGGGACCCATGATACCGGCCATATCCTTGATGCAGATGGTGGAAGCGCCCATCTCCTTCAGCTCCTTGACCATCTCCACATACTTCTTGTGGGTATGGACGGGGGAAGTGGTGTAGGAAATGGTGCCGGAAGCGATGGCGCCGGCCTTGTTGGTAGCTTCCATAGCCACCTTCATGTTCTTCACGTCGTTCAGAGCGTCGAAGATACGGATAACGTCCATGCCGTTCTCCACAGCCTTGGTGACGAACAGCTTGACGAAATCATCGGGATAGTGGGAGTAGCCCAGAACGTTCTGACCACGCAGCAGCATCTGCAGCTTGGTGTTGGGCAGCTTGGCGCGGATCTTGCGCAGACGCTCCCAGGGATCTTCGTGCAGGTAGCGCAGGCACACGTCGAAGGTGGCGCCGCCCCAGCACTCAGCGGCGTAGAAGCCGGCCTTGTCGATGGTCTCCAGCATGGGCTCGAACTTGTCGTAGGGCAGACGGGTTGCAATCAGGGACTGGTTGGCGTCCCGGAGAACGGTCTCCACAAACTGAACTTTTCTTGCCATTTTGTATGATACCTCCGTGATATTATTATAGTAGGGGATCTCCCCGTTCCGAGAAAATCCCAAATTTCACCGAGTACATAGTAACATACTATTATTTAATTGTAAATAGTTTTTTTGCGCAAAGCCTCTCCCCAGGGAGAAGCTTTTGTGACAAAATCACGGAATTGAGGGTGGATTATGGGTATACTAAAGAAAAAACGAGAGGAGAAATGAATATGAACATTGATTCTAAGAAATTTTACGAATTACTGGCCGGTGACGAGCCGGTTTTGGTAGACTTCTGGGCCCCGTGGTGCGGCTACTGTCGGCGCATCGGCCCCGCATACGACAAGGTCGCTGACCAGTACGAAGGTCAGGTTGCTGTGGTGAAGCTGAACATTGACGAAGAACCTCTCATCGCCCACAAGGAGCACATCGAGGTCATCCCCACGCTGGTGCTGTACCATCACGGGCAGGCTATCGGTTCCATGGTCGCTCCTGAATCCAAGGCCGCCATTGAAGCATTTTTGGCGGAAAAGCTGGGAATTTGACCATGAACATCTATGATTTGGTCATCGTAGGCGGTGGCCCCGGTGGCTACACCGCCGCCCTCTACGGCGCCCGGGCAGGACTTCGGGTGCTGGTGCTGGAGAAGCTTTCCGCCGGCGGTCAGATGGCGCTGACGGATCATTTGGACAACTATCCGGGTTTTGAAGAAGGCATCGACGGCTTCACTTTGGCAGAGAAAATGCAGGCACAAGCGGAGCGATTCGGGGCAAAAACCGAACTTGCAGAGGTGCTTTCTCTGGATCTTTCCGCTGATCCCAAGAAATTTGAAACCACCGAGGGAATTTTCTACGGCCGCACCGCCATCATCGCCACCGGCGCAGATCCCAGACCTCTGGGTCTGCCGCTGGAAAAGGAGCTGACCGGTCGGGGCGTCCACTACTGCGCCGCCTGCGACGGCATGCGCTACCGAGGCAAGACAGTTGTGGTGGTCGGCGGCGGCAATTCCGCCGTGGAGGATGCGTTGAGCCTGAGCCGCGTGGCGAAAAAGGTCATTTTGGTCCATCGCCGGGATACGCTTAAGGCCACGAAGGTCTACCACGAGCCGCTGTTGCAGGCGGAAAATGTGGAATTTTTGTGGAACTCCGAAGTATCGGCGTTGCATCAGGACAACGGCCTATCCGCCGTGACCGTCCGCAGCTTGCAGACGAATACAGAGCAAACCATCTCCTGCGACGGACTTTTTATCAGCATCGGGCGCAAACCGGCATCTGCGCTGGTGGAGGGGCAACTGGAATTGGACGAAGGCGGGTATATCGTGGCAGACGAAAGCACCCGGACGAGCCTTCCCGGCGTTTTTGCCGTGGGAGATGTGCGTACCAAAGCGGTGCGGCAGGTGGTCACCGCCATCGCCGACGGCGCTATCGCCGCCCATTATGCACAAAAAGAGGAGGGTCATTGACCCTCCTCTTCCATTTCTTCCTCATCTTCCGGCAATTCCTGCCGCTTTTGACTGCGGGGGACACCGTTACGATCGTACATAGCCACAATGGTGATATCAATGGCCAAGGTAGCCACCAAAATCAGCTCCAGCTCCACAACGACGCACTTGAAGCCGAACCAGACCATATCCGGCTCGTTCATACCGGCAAATTTCGCACACACAATGCTCATCGCAATCAGCAGCACGATGCCCAGACCGCCATAGACCATGCCCGCCAGTCGCTGCATAAACTGCCACACCGCCACCCGGGACATGCCATACCGGAAGCGGTAGCCAACGGAGTAATTCGCCTCCTTGGGAGGCACAAGAAAATAGAACAGTCCGAAGCCCAACAGCGCCAACGGGCCAACCATCACCAGCGCACGCAGCACCAGATCCAGTTGATCCGCCAAACCTGCCAGATCCGGCAGTAGCTCACTGAGGCCGGAGCCATCCAAAATTTTATCCAAAAAGTCCATAGGGACGCTCCTTACTTCTCATCCAGGAACTTACTGATCTCCCGCATGAAGCTGCTGGCATCCTGGAAGCGATGATAGATCGACGCAAAGCGGATGTAGGCCACCTCATCCAGAGGCTTCAGCCGCTCCATGACCATCTCACCGATGTGATCGGTGGTGATCTCCCGTTCCAGGGTATTCTGGATGGTCTGCTCGATCTCGGTGGTGATCCGGTCCAGCTCCTTTACATCCACCTTCCGCTTGTCGAAGGCGCGGATCATGGAATTGAGGATCTTATTTCTATCGAAGCTCTGACGGGAGCCATCCCGCTTGACCACGATAATAGGCAGGCTTTCCACAATCTCATAGGTGGTAAACCGGCGCTGGCAATTCAGGCACTCCCGTCGGCGGCGAATGCTCAGGCCGTCCTCGGAATGGCGGGAGTCTACAACTTTGCTCTCCTGATCGCCGCAAAACGGACATTTCATGGGAAATCAGCTCCCCTTTCTTACATTATTATATCATTATAACAGATTATCACTTCACTGTCCACACCTTTTTTCCTTGCTATTTCCCGGAATATGGAGTAAAATATGGATAAAACAAAATGAAGCGCAGGGGTATCACTATGAAATCGAAAATTCTTTGGGGTTCTTGGATCTATCTGTTCGCTCAGTGTGCGGTACTGGGGTTTGTGCCCACGCCGCCGGTGGGCCTGAAAATATTGTTCGGCATTTTTGCGGTGGCATTTTTCGTTCCCCCCTTCCTGCTGATTCGGTGGAACGGCAAAAAGTGTGCCAAGCCCATCGCCATCACCGCCGGCGTGTCACTGTTTTTGACCGTGGTGCTGATCATCGCCAACTACGCCAGCTCCCTGATCACCGGCACAGCAGGCCGCAGTTGGGGTCAGGTACTGAATATCATTCTTGCGATTTTGTCCACCCCCATGTACTGCGGACAAATTTGGCTCATCAGCCTTTTCGGCTGGGCATTTTTGCTCCATTACGGCATTCAGACACTTCGGAAATAGCCACAGGGGCGCCTTGGCTCCCTCTGATGAGGGAGCTGTCAGCGAAGCTGACTGAGGGAGAGATAAAACTGTGCAAACATCGCAAAGTTTCCGATAATCGCACCAGTCTCTCCCCCAGTCAAAAAGCAGTTTATCAACTGCTTTTGACAGCCCCCCCGTCAGAGGGCGCCAAGGCGCCTGCGGCGCAAAAAAAGCAGTCGCCTCACAGAGGCGACTGCTTGCTTTTTTACTTAGCGAATTCCACAGCCTTGGTTTCCCGGATGACGTTGACCTTGATCTGGCCGGGGTATTCCAGCTCAGCCTCGATCTTCTTGGCAATGTCACGGGCCAGCAGGATCATATTATCCTCGGTGACCACCTCGGGCTTGACCATGATACGGACCTCGCGGCCTGCCTGGATGGCGAAGGCCTTGTCCACGCCGGGATAGGAGCCGGTGAGTTCCTCCAGCTTCTGCAGACGGCGGATATAGTTCTCCACGTTCTCTCTCCGGGCACCGGGACGGGCGGCGGAGATGGCATCGGCAGCCTGAACCAGAACCGCGATGACGGTCTTGGGCTCTACGTCGCCGTGGTGGGCTTCGATGGCATTGACGATAACGGGATTTTCCTTATACTTCCGGGCCAGATCGGCACCCAGCTGCACGTGGCTGCCCTCAACCTCGTGGTCGATGGCTTTGCCCAGGTCATGGAGCAGGCCGGCGCGCTTGGCCAGGGTCACATCCACGCCCAGCTCGGCGGCCATAAGGCCGGCGATGTGGGAAACCTCCATGGAGTGGTTCAGCACGTTCTGACCGTAGGAGGTACGGTACTTCTGACGGCCCAGGATCTTCACCAGTTCGGGGTTCAGGCCGTGGACACCGGTCTCGTAGCAGGCACGCCCGCCTTCTTCGCGGATGGTGCGGTCCACTTCCTTCTGTGCCTTCTCCACCATGTCCTCGATGCGGGTGGGATGGATACGGCCGTCGGCAATGAGCTTTTCCAG
>JAZONA010000093.1:0-19512 GCA_045654265.1 Faecousia sp. | reverse complement strand
CTGGGCCCCAAGGGTCTGATGCCCTCCCCCAAGGCTGGTACCGTGACTCCCAACGTCGGCGCTGCCGTCAAGGAGATCAAGGCCGGTAAGGTCGAGTACCGTCTGGACAAGACCAACATCATCCACTGCCCCATCGGCAAGGTGTCCTTCGGCGCTGAGAAGCTGCTGGAGAACATGGATACTCTGGTCAAGGCTGTTGTTAAGGCTAAGCCCGCTGCTGCTAAGGGTCAGTATATCCGCTCCTGCACCGTCGCTTCCACCATGGGCCCCGGTGTTAAGGTCTCCACCACCAAGTACGGTAACTAATTCCAAATATTTTTACAAAAACCCCTTGACAAGTCAAGGGGTTTTTGCTATAATACTTGAGTTGCCAGAGACAGCAGGTGGCGTAAGGCCGTAAGTCCTGCCGAGGTGCGCTGAATATCACTATTTCTGCGTGTCTTTCTGTCTATTGGCAGAAGGACATTTTTTATTTCGGAGGTGAAACTCATGCCCAATGCAAAGGCTCTGGAGAGCAAGAAGGCAGTTGTTGAAGCCCTGACTGGCAAGATCAAGGAATCTACTTCCGTGGTTTTCGTCGACTACAAGGGTATCACCGTCGCTCAGGATACCGAGCTGCGTAAGGCTTTCCGTGATGCGGACGGAGAGTACACCGTCGTTAAGAACACCCTGACTCGTTTCGCTGCCCAGAATGTTGGCTACGATTTCGATGAGGTTCTGAACGGCACTACCGCTATGGCCAGCACCACCGGCGATCCCATCGCTCCCGCTCGTATCGTCTGCGAGTTTGCCAAGAAGAACAAGCTGAAGACTCTGACCATCAAGGGTGGCGTTGTCGAAGGCAGCGTTCTGTCCGCTGATCAGCTGAACGGCTTCGGCGAACTGCCCAGCAAGAATGCTCTGGTGGCATCCGTTCTGGGTACCTTCCTGGCTCCCATTTCCAGCCTGGCTTTCGTCCTGGATCAGGTTCGTATCCAGAAGGAAGGCGGCGCTCCCGCTGTAGAAGCTGCGGAAGCCTAATTTGTTCGTAAATCAACCAAACACATTAAATTATCTATTTATTTAGGAGGATTATTACCATGGCTAGTGAAAAGATCACTGCTCTCGTTGAGGAAGTTAAGACTCTGACCGTTCTGGAGCTGTCCGAGCTGGTCCACGAGCTGGAGGAAGTTTTCGGCGTTTCCGCTGCTGCTGCCGCTGTTGCTGCTCCCGCTGCTGCTGCTGTTGAGGTCGAGGAGAAGACCGAGTTTGACGTCATCCTGAAGTCCGCTGGCGCTTCCAAGCTGGGCGTCATCAAGGTTGTCCGTGAAGCTACCGGCCTGGGTCTGAAGGACGCTAAGGACCTGGTTGACAACTGCCCCAAGACCCTGAAGGAAGCTATCTCCAAGGAAGATGCTGAGGCTCTGGTCGCTAAGCTGAAGGAAGCTGGCGCTGAGGCTGAGATTAAGTAATTTAACTCTCCCCTTCTACACAATGAAAACAGTCGCCGAAAGGCGACTGTTTTTGTTTGCTCTGTACGCAAAACTCCCCACTCTTTCGAGTGGGGAGTTTACATTAGAAAGCAGCCACATCCGGATCGGCAGGGTCGGCAGGTGCAACGGAAATCGCCGTCAGCACCGGGCCAAGATCACCCTTGTACAGCGGATGCTTCTCTGCAGAGATCTTCGCCTGAACCTGCACCCAATCCCGGGATTTCAGGTTCTTGCTTCCCTCAAATCGGCAAGGAATGCCGCAGAACTGAATATCGTCCACGCAGCAGGTCATCACAAACCGTCCCGGAGCGAACATTCCGTTTTTCTCCCGGCGGAGCATAGCAACCTGCCCCTTAAAGTTCACGATCTTGCCATCGTACTTGGCAGGCTCCTCAGTGACATCCCGATACCAAAGGGCGTAATCCTCATCCTTCACCTCAATCACCGGGGCGTTGATGTCAAAGGGCAGCGGATCGATCACGTCATCATAGGCGGTAGAGCCGTCGGTGTAATCATAAAGAATATCAATACGGCGGCTGGCGGCACGTGCCAACTTATGCAGAGGCATGGTATCCTCACCGGGCTGCAGACGGTTGAATACCACCATCTGAGCACCCACGAGCTTGTCCATGACCAGATTGCGCATATTGGCGTTGTAGGCCATAAAGGTGGTGGAATCAGCAAACATGACCTCCTGAGCCACCGCCCAGTCCTCCGGGAATCGGGTGTACAGATCGCCCACCAGTTGCATGCCATTCAGCTCCGCAACCACCCGCTGCGCCTTGTGCTTCTTAGCAAGGGCCTGCAGTTCCTTTGTGGTGACGCTTTGCTGATCCAGAACCTCTAAAAATACGTTCTGATGGGGATACTGGGAGAAATCATACTCCTCCTCTCCCTCTTCAAACACCAGCAGCAATGTCCGCTCACCAGCGTTAAAACGGGGATCTTCCAGAGTTTCCTGAATAAATTTGGTTTTACCGGAGTCCAAAAATCCGGTGAACACATAAACGGGAATCTGCTGCATACTTACACCCCAAACAGCGCGGCTACGCCGGATTCATTCAGCTGCGCACCAATGACGCAGAGTTTACCAATAATCGCTGCGCTGCCCATACGGATGTCAGCCTCACCGGGGACAAAGTCGAAGTGGATCCAGCCGCCATCGGCACAAGCAACGATACCCTTAGCACGAAGAACCGTGCCGAAAACACCGGTATCCAGCTGGCGCAGCGCGATCTCAATGTCTGCCTTAGTGAACTTCCTAGCGGTTTCTACGCCCCAAGAGGTGAATACTTGGTCGGCGTGGTGGTGATGATGCTCGCCATGGTCGTGACCGCAGCAGCAGTGGCCATCCTCGTGGTGATGGTGGTGATGCTCCTCATGGTGGTGACCGCAGCAGCACTCACCCTCTTCGTGGTGATGGTGGTGATGCTCCTCATGGTGGTGGCCACAGCAGCACTCGCCTTCCTCATGGTGATGATGGTGATGCTCCTCATGGTGGTGGCCACAGCAGCACTCGCCTTGCTCATGGTGATGATGGTGATGCTCCTCATGGTGGTGACCATGGCAGCAATGATGCTCTACCTCCTCCAGGTCCTTGGCAACGCCGGCGTTGCCCTCCATAGCCTCCAGCAGCTGCGCGCCGGTGAGCTGATCCCAAGGTGTAGTGACCAGCGCCGCATGATCGTTATGCTCACGCAGCAGCGCCACAGCGGTATCCAGCTTTGCCTGGGGGATTGCATCGGTTCGAGAGAGGATGATGGTAGAGGCAGTTTCGATCTGGTTGTTGTAGAACTCACCAAAATTCTTGGTGTAGATCTTCACCTTGCCAGCATCAGCCACGGCCACAGTATAACCCAGAACCACATCATCGCAGGTAACCTTCTCCACAGCGGCGATCACATCGGACAGCTTACCCACGCCGGAAGGCTCAATAATCACCCGATCCGGATGATACTGGGAGATCACTTCCTCCAGCGCCTTGCCGAAATCGCCCACCAGACTGCAGCAGATACAGCCGGAGTTCATCTCAGTGATATTGATGCCTGCATCCTGCAGGAAACCACCGTCAATGCCAATCTCACCAAATTCATTTTCAATCAGGACGATCTTCTGACCACAGTAGGCTTCGCTGATCATCTTTTTGATCAGTGTAGTTTTACCTGCGCCAAGAAAGCCAGAGTAAATATCAATTTTTGTCATAATTTACACCTCTATAGTTTTTTCTTTATTATACCACCATCAACCGGCGGTGACAAGTATTTTTTACCTAAGCTGTTGCAAAGCAACGCAAGTTATGGTATTCTAATGTAACGAACAACAAAGCACAGAAAGAAGGAAAATTATGTTTTGCGTCCATTGTGGCTCACAAATTGATGACAATAACAAATTCTGCCCGTTTTGTGGTCAGCGCATAGCCAACGCTACATCCGCTCCCATTCCTGAACCGATCCCGGAACCCGTTCCTGCTCCCATTCCTGAGCCGATTCAGGAGCCCATGAGCAATCCTATTAACGAGCCCGTTGCAGAGGCAGTATTCGCTTCCACAGCAGCTCCCGCTTCCATTCAGGTTCAAGAGATTCCTTGCTCCAATTGTGGCACTATGGTTAAGCCCGATGCCAAGTTCTGCTCCAACTGCGGCAAAAATCCTCAGCCCACTCCCCGGAAGGAGAAGAAAGCCAAGAAAAAAGGTGCTCCAATCGGTCTGTTCATTGTACTGGGCATTGTTGCTTTGATTGTGGCGATTGCCATTTCCGGAATCTGCACCAACTGGTTTGGTTTCTACGGTCCCGGCAGCAAAATTGCCATGGCTGCCAACAAGACCCTTAAGGCCGGTAGCTTTACTTTGGAAGCCTCGGTAACTTACAAGAATGAGGACGGTTCCAAGTTTGAGGAGGATGCCACCGCTTATGTGGTGATTGACCCCCAAAAGCGGGAACTGACCTTCTACGCCTATCAGATCGACGAGTATGGTTACGGTATCGAGCAGGCCATTTACAATGGCTACAGCATTTTCCACAGTAGCAGCGAAATTGGCGACGATTTTTACGAGTACGAGAACATTGAAGAGGAGCTGGATGCCTTCTTTGATGCTTACGAGGATGCCGCTGACACCGATTGGAATGAGCTGTTCGACCTGCTGGACGAGCATTTTGACATTGGCGATTATCTGGATTCCAAGGAAACCATCAAGTGCGCCAAGAGCTACATCCGCAAGCTTAACAGCAACAAGTGGTTGAAGGAAAATGCCGGTTTCTCCACCGAGCGGGCCAATGGAGCTACCATCTATAAGTTTGATCCCAAGCTTCACACCTTCCTGGATGCCTCTGTTGACTGCTTTGAGGATGCCTTTGACGATGAGGATGATTTCGACGATTTGAAGAAAGAGCTGAAGTATTCCAAAAAAGAGATGAACAGCCTCGATTTCTCCCTCTCTGTGGGCATCAAGGGCGGCCAGCTGGAATCCATGGAATTGAGAAGCAATGCCGAAGATGTAACCACCATTCTAGAAATGGAGCTGACCCACATCGGTTCCACCGAAATCGACATAGATGACATGGAAGAGCTTCTGCAGGAAGCCAAGGATTACGAATCCGCCTTCGATTACGATTCCGAATGGTAAAACATATCCCCCATTTGTCAAGCGACAAATGGGGGATCATTTTATGTTACCGGAATCAGGAGCATTTGGCCTGCTACAGCTTCCTCATCAAGTCCGTTGGCTTGACGAATGGCACTGACTGTAGAGCCGCAGTCTTTTGCCAACTCCCACAGACTGTCTTCATGGGCTCTTCGCAAAATCAGTGATGGACGTTTAGGATCCAATGGTTTCGGCTGTCCAAGCTCCAGGCCGGTGACCATGGGCATTTCCTCCCGGGAGGTTGCGGACATTTCGCAAACAACTTCCCGGCTCATGCAAAGCTGATCCCCGTTTTGGGTGATCGCCAAGTCGGACATTTGGAGCATTTCCCCGGTCACGCCTGCTGTTGCGCTCACCGGCAATTCCCATATGCCGCTTCCCCGAAGCTGTGAGGAACGAAGATTGCCTTCTTCATCCTCATAGAGGACATGGAACGTTCCATTCAGCTCCATCTCCGCCAAATTTCCTGCTTTTCGCATCACCGGGAACTCCTGACAAGCGGTTACATCCACGATCTTTCCCGGTTGGAGATTCATAGCACCTTCCACCGCAACCGTTTCCCGGGTGCGATCCAGCAATGCCGGGAGCTGTAAGCCCTCCATTTTGGGATTAACTTCCCGTCGGGGACTGTAAGCATCCTCCACAAGCTCCGGTATGATTCGATCCCATACCGTATACTGGGCAACGAAACCGCACTTTAGACCCATTCGTCCCTCGGACAAGGTGGTTTCCAGCCCAGATAACGCCATTGTGACGGTCAGCTCCGCCTCCTTGTCATAATCCCGATCCAAATCCGAATATTGGGAAAAATCACAGACAGGATCCCATGTATGGAGCTGTCCATCCGCATCCCGATACAGCACACGGATCCGCACATCTCCCCGAAGCACCGCTTTATTCCCCAGCACCTGCTTTTCCAGAACTGTGGGGGTGATTTGGCAGCGAAGAATCTGGTCCAAATCCGATGGAGTTTGCAGTTCCTCGTCCATGGTGAACGCCTTCTCCCCTGCTTCGCCAGGCACGGTCATAGGATAACTGTTACGCAGAAGCTCCACCCCCTCCGGAATGGTTTTCGGCTGGTAAACCGCCGATGCATAAGGCTCCAGTGCCTCTATTTGGACACCGGGAGTTGCCCGCACCATCAGTTTTCTGGCGGAAAGCATCCGGGCATCCATGCTACGCAACAGCCATGCGCACCGCAGATACCCTTCCCGACTTCCGGGAGGAACATCCCACTTCATCTGCACCGGAATCCAGACCTCCAGACTTCTAGGCGCTGACCCGTCTGCCGGGACATAGAGAACCCATCCCATAACCCCACCGGTAACCGTTGCCGTATCTCCATTCCACTGCTTGCCCCGCATCACACACTGCCCCCAGGCACCCAGGACACTGTCCGCATCCGGCCATCCCTCCGGCAGGCGTACCTCCTGGGTCAGTTCCTGATACTGGGTCTGACTCAGTGCCGTTCGCAGGCAGGGGTACTCTATTTTATCAAATTGCAGCTCCATACTTACCACTCCTTATCCCACTTGCTATTACATCCTATGACTTTGGGGACAAGTTTATGCCACTATTTTTTCTGGGTCAGCAGCAATCCAATGGCCGCAAGCGCAATGCCACAGCAGTTTCGTACGATTTCCGACTCCAACCAACAACATGTCAGCATCCCAAGACCAAAGGCAAGGATCCCCACCCCCACAAGCTGATTCCTTCGGCACATAAAAACACCCCCTGCCAAAAATTATGCAGGGGGTGTGAAATTATGACTTGGTATCCAGCACGGCCTTACATTCCGCCAAAATGGGCTGCAAAATGGGTACACACACCTCACGGCCATATCCGGCATTTTCCACGGAAACAATGAAGGCCAGGGGGTACTTCTCGTCCATCACGAAGCCGGTAAACATGGCATTGGACTTTTGATCACCACCTACCTGACCGGTACCGGACTTAGCGCACACAGTCAAGCCAGGGAAATTATCCGCTCCGTATTTATTCACCACGTTCTTACGCATCATTTGCTGAAGCTCTGCGGCAACTTCCTCGGGCATGATCCGGTTGCTAAGCACCGGATCTGCCAGATAGGTCTGCTTGCCGCTGCGGGAAATACTGCCTACGATGTGAGGCTCCACAGCCTGACCGCCATTTGCGATCGCACCCATGTAGGTCAAAAAGCGGCAGGGATTGATTTGATCCTTATGCTGTCCGATGGCGCTCCATGCCACCTGAACCGGCGCAGCATCCCGCAACGAAACGTTACCCTTGGCAGTTTTGATGCCGTCGAAGGATACGGACTCCGTAATCTGATACTTTTCCACATACTTTTGTAGAGTTTCGCCGCCCAGCTGGTCAGCAATTTGAGAAAATGCGCAATTGCAGGACTGGGTCAGCGCCTGCTCAAAGGTCAGCGTACCGTGAGCATGCTCGCAGGTAACCTTGTCGATGCCGTACTCCCGCAGACCGGTGCAGGTAAAGGTCTGCTCCCGGATGTCGGGAATCTCCTCCAATGCAGCAGCAACGGTCACAGTCTTGAAAATAGAGCCGGGAATGTAAACCGACTGGGTAAACCGGTTCATATAGACACCGGTGTAAGCATCGGTAGTGTCCCCCTCAACATCCGGTACGTTGTCCGGATCGTAATTGGGCGTGGTCACCGCACAAAGAATCTCGCCGGTTTTGTAATTGTACACCGCCACGGTGCCTTTATATTCGCCCATGGCCTCCAAGGCAATCTTCTGGAGCTCCGAGGAGAGTGTCAAGGTCGCCTTTGCATCCTCGGTGTAGACGTAAATACCGGTAATCGGGTTGTACTTGATTAGCTCCGCCGCATAATGGGGAATCGCCGGAGCGTGGATATTGCCCACCCGATCCCCAAGCCAATGGATGGTTGCCTTCCGGAGTGCTTCATCCGAGGTGTAGATCAGTTCTTCCTTTTGCTGCATCAGCAGGTTGCCGTTGCGGTCAACCACCGTTCCTGTGCCAATATTGATCTCATTATAAACATGGGGACTGCCTTGGGTAATAACCCACTGATCCCCCTTGATAAAGTATTCCACAAGGAAAAATCCTACGCCGCCCAGAAGGAGTGCCACCAATGCCCAAATCGCGATGGCTCGCAATGCAATTCTATTCATCCTCTTCCCTCCTGAACACGCCCAAACGTACAGCAAAGCTGGCATTCTGCCGGGTATCTGCCGCTTTAATGAAGGCCAGCAAGCCCCACGCACACATCATACTGGAGCCGCCGTTGGACACGAATGGGAAGGTCACACCGGTAAGGGGCAGCACATCCACCGTGCCAAGCACATTGAACATGGTCTGCACCAGCATAATACTGGCGGCGGTACAAGCGCCGATAGAATAGAAGCTGCTGCGGCTCACCGTGGTGCAACGCAAAGCAAACAGCGCCAGCACCACCAGTGCGCCAATGAGCATCACCGGCATCAAAATACCCCATTCCTCTGACAAGGTGGCAAACACCACGTCGGAATCGGCCGCAAACATATTTTTCATCCAGCCTTGTCCAATGCCAAGACCAAATAGGCCGCCGGAGGAAATGCACATCAGCGCCCGGGTCTGCTGATAACCTGCGCCCAAAGGATCCGCCCAAATGTGCCTCCAGCTGGCAAAACGCTTCAAGGCATGGGGCGCCATTTTCAGGCCAATCACGCCGGCAAAGCCCAGACCCGTTACTGCCAGGGCGATGGTACCCACGCTTCCGGAGCGCATAAATGCGATCATCAAAAACGCAAAGAAGAAAATCAGTGCCGTGCCGAAATCATTCATCAGCGCAAGACATCCGCACAAAACCAACGTATACGCAATAAAGCCGATCAGGTTTCGCTTATTCAGCAGTCGATCCATGGTGGATGCGCCCATATACACAAAGCACACCTTCGCCAATTCCGAAGGCTGTAAGGATACCGGCCCTAAAATCAGCCAGTTTTTTGCGCCGTAATATTCTTTACCGAACACCAACGTTACGATCAGGAGCAGCACGCCGCCAACAGCGGCCACGTAGCGCATCTTCTTCGCCCGCTCCAGATCACGCATAGTCCAGCCAACCAGCAGAAAAATAGCAATGCCCAGCACCATGGCGATCAGCTGCTTGACAGCTTCACCCGGCTTGACGGTGCATATTGCCGCCATGCCCATGGTGCAAAGAAAAAATGCAATGGTTTCCACCTCAAAGGCCGGTCGCTGGATTCCCAAATAGAAAATCAGCAAGAGCCATTGGGTAAGCATAATGCCGCCGTAGCCCAAGATGATGGACAAGGCATGTTCACCGCCGCCGCTGAGCAAAAAGCCCAAGCAGCTGAGCGCCTGAAAAATGGACAAAATCAGCAGGTTGGTGATGCTGTCCATGCCACTGGACGCCTTGGTGCGAAGCTCAGCCAGCCGTGCCTCCTGCCGCTGTGAAATGGGCTTCAAGGTCATTTCCACGCCACCAATGGAAATCACGTCCTCCTCATGGATAGCGCTGATGGTGACCTTTCGCCCATTGATCCGAACACCGTCCTTGGAATCGGTGTCGGTAATGGTCCAGCTTCCATCATCATACCGGGTCAAAACCGCATGATTCCGGGATACGGTGGGAAAATCGATAACCAAATCACACCGCTTATGCCGACCGATGACATTTTCCCAATGGGTAATGGGCATTTTTTTACCATTTGAAAAGCAAAGCCAGCCCCAGATTTCCGGCTCTCGCCGGAAACTCACCAGCGGCTTACAGCTGCGCCACAAAATCAGCAGGGCGAGGATCAGGGCGCCATAACGCATCACCGCAAGATATACATTTGTAAAGGCTTCCTGTACATTTGATGCCAAAAACAGCGACATTTCCTCACCTCCCGAAATACACTATGCTACTTTTGTAGCTTTCTCAGTAATGCAATCTCCCCTTGGTAACCGGGTAGCTCATTAGGCGTTTCCAAAATCATGGGCTTGTCCTGCAGAAGCGGATGATTGACGATCTTTTCAAAAGTCGCCACGCCCAAAGACCCCTGACCGATGCATTCGTGCCGATCCTTATGGCTACCGAAGGGATTCTTGGAATCGTTGATGTGGAGGGCTTTCAGCCGATCCAAGCCGATCACCCGGTCAAATTCCGCCAGAACCCCATCCAGATCATTGACAATATCGTATCCGCCGTCGTACACATGGCAGGTATCCAGGCACACGCCCAAGTCAGCAGAGCCAACCGCATCGATAATTGCCTTCAGCTCTTCAAACCGACCACCCACTTCGCTACCCTTACCAGCCATGGTTTCCAGCAGAACGGTTACCGGGTAACCGGGAGCCATAGCCTGCTTCAGAGCATCGGCGATCTGGGCAATGCCCGTTTCCGTCCCCTGCCCCACATGGCTGCCGGGGTGAAAATTGTAATACTGACCGGGCAGCGCCGCCATACGCCGCAGATCATCTGCCAGCACCGATGCCGCAAAAGCTCGGGCATCCGGATCAGCGGTACAAAGATTCATGGTATATGCGCCGTGAGCCACCAACGGGCCAAAATTCTTGGCGCTGAGCATTTCCATCGCCTTGGCGCAATCTGCAGGATCCTCTGCCTTCGCCTTGGAACCCCGGGGATTTCGGGTAAAAAACGCAAAAGTATTGGCACCGATGGACTCCGCCGTGCTCACCATCGCCACATTGCCGCCGCTGGCAGACAAGTGGCATCCCAAATACACCATACGATCAACTCCTTTCCGTATATCATATCACATTGGCGTAAAAAAAGCAAATTACCATTTCATTAACGAATAAATTATGGTATAGTATAACCATCTTAAGAGTCTGGCGGTGGTTTTATGCCGAAATCCGAAAACCAAAAACTGAAAATCTTCTACATCCGGGACTATCTTGAAAAAAACTCCCACGAGAATCATCTCGTGAGAGCATCGGAAATTGTTGAAATGCTGGAAAAACGTTACGGTATATCCTGCGATCGCAAGACCGTGTACTCGGATATTGCAGCTCTTCAGGAGTATGGCGTGGACATTGTAGCCGTACCGGGCAAAAACGGCGGCTACTACATCGCATCCCGGAATTTTGAGCTTTCGGAGCTGAAACTGCTCATCGATGCGGTGCAGTCCAGCCGGTATCTGACTGAGAAAAAATCCCGGGAGCTGATTGAAAAACTCTGCGCCCAGTGCAGCGTTCACGACGCACGGCTGGTACGCCGTGACGTGCGGGTGTCCGGACGGGTCAAGAGCATGAACGAAACCATCTACTACAACGTGGATACCATTCAGGAAGCCATCGCCGAGGGCGTGCAAATCCGCTTCCGCTACTTTGACTACAACATCGACGGCACCCGGCGTTACCGTGAAAAAAGCTATCAGGCCAGCCCCTATGGGCTGTGTCAGGACAACGATAACTGCTACCTGCTGGCGTGGTCGGAGCGGTATGGCATCACCTCTTACCGAGTCGACCGCATGAGCCAAATCGAACTCACCGGGGAGCGCCGTGTCCCCTGTCCGGAGCTTACCGGCAAGGCCTTCAACGATCACGCAAACCGGCTGTTTCAGATGTTCGCCGGTGACAAAACCAATGTAAAAATGCTGTTCCACAAGGATCTGGTAAATGTGGTCATCGACCGGTTTGGGCGGGACACCATGCTGATCCCGGAACCGGACGGAGAGCATTTCAATTTCACCGTTCCGGTAGCGGTATCCCCCATGTTCCTCAGCTGGGTCATTGGTTTTGGCGACAAGGCACGGATCCTCCATCCCCAAAGCGCCATCGACGCCTGCAAGGCGCTGTGCGCCGAGTGTGCCGACCAGTATTAAGCCAAGGTCATAGAGCCAAAAATTCGACTCCACTGTGCTTCCAAGGCCACTGAGGAGGCCGCATCGGTCATAGCGGTGACGCAGTAGTGATAATTTCCATCATCCAAAAATGCACCACGGCACACCTGCTGCCCGTCCTCACCCATGGTCGTCCATACCCAGTCTAATCTACGAATTCCCTTTCGTTCCGTTTCCATAGGTGACAGCACCTCTTGACCGAAGCCGGTAAGACTCTTCAGGGTTTCTTCCGTGTCCCCGGAGGGGAGTGTCTGCACCATCAGGGTATAGCCGTTGCAGAAATACAGCGAGCCGCTATCACTGTCCATCACTTCCTGCACCGCCTCCTCCGGAAGCCATATGGAAAGCTGGGCATGGGGCGCAATTACCGGCTGCGCCCACTCGTCGGTTACGGTTTCCAAGGCGTTCTGCCGGGAACAGCCGCTAAAAAATACCAACATCACCAGAATCAACCACCGTTTTTTCACCATAATCCCTCCTGAAAGGATAATTTTTATGAAGTATTTTTCGATCTATCTGATAATAGTCAATGCAATTGCTTTTCTGCTTATGCTTGCTGACAAGCGCAAGGCAAAGAAAAAACAATGGCGTATCCCGGAAAAAGTACTGTTCGGCTCTGCCATCATCGGCGGCAGCATCGGTGCCATTTTGGGTATGTACACCTTCCGGCACAAGACCAAGCACACCTCCTTCACCGTCGGCATGCCCATCATTCTCGCGTTGCAAATCATCGCCGTGGTAGTCTATTTCCTGATAAAATAAGCAAATGCCGCCCTAGGGCGGCATTTCTTTTATTCCAAAGAAGCGATGAGCATTTCAGCGGACTGGATGCCATCAATGGCAGCGGACATGATGCCGCCGGCATAGCCAGCACCCTCTCCGGTGGGATACAAGCCACGCAAAGCGCTCTGCCGGGTTTCATCCCGCAGGATGCGTACCGGGGAGGAGCTTCTGGTTTCCGGGGCGGTCAGCACCGCATCCGGTCTTGCAAAGCCCTTCAAATTCCGATCCAGCTCAGGAATGGCCTGAGCCAAGCAGTTGGCGATCTTCTCAGGAAGAATATCGTGCAGGTCGCACCATGTAACACCAGGGCGGTAAGTAGGCTTCACATCGCCGGGACCCACACTGGCTTTGCCCGCCAGAAAATCTCCCACCAGCTGCGCAGGGGCTCGGTAACCGCCCACACGATAAGCAGCTTCTTCCACCTGCTCCTGCCACAGCATACCGCCCAAAGGCCCCGCAAAAGGAAATTCCTCCGGGTTGACTGTGACCAGCAAAGCGGAATTGGCATTCTCCCCATCCCGGTCGGCATAGCTCATGCCATTGGTAACGGTGCGTCCCTCTTCGGAGGCCGCCGCAACCACATAACCACCGGGACACATACAGAAGGTGTACACAGTTCCGTTTTCCAAATGCCGCACCAGCTTGTAATCCGCAGGCGGCAGCACCGGGTTATCGGCTCCATACTGAGAAATATTGACCATAGTCTGGGGATGCTCGATCCGCACGCCCATAGAAAAGGGCTTCGGCTCCATGGGAACAGCTTCCGTCAAAAGCATCCGAAAGGTATCCCTGGCGGAATGACCAATGGCGAAAATTGTACGGTCGCAGGAAATTTCCTCGCCGCTTTCCAGAACTAGCCCCTTGAGTCTACCGCCATCCTGAAGGACGCCGGTGACCTTTGCGTTAAACCGCACCTCACCGCCCAGATCCACAATTCGCTTCCGCAGATTCTGCACCACCGTCAGCAAAACGTCCGTCCCCACATGGGGTTTTGCGTCGAAGAGTATATCCTCTCTGGCACCGGCGGCAACAAACTGCTCCAAAATCCAGCCGATTCTAGGGTTATTGACACCGGTATTCAACTTTCCATCGGAAAAAGTGCCTGCGCCACCCTCGCCAAACTGCACATTACTGCGCAAATTCAGCTCTCCTGTGGCAAAAAAGTGTGCAACTTTTTCATGACGGCTCTGAGCATCCTCGCCACGCTCCAGTACCAGCGGCTTCAATCCTGCCATTGCCAAAATCAGCGCCGCAAACATACCCGCTGGGCCAAATCCCACCACCACCGGCCGATGGGTCGGCTGTGCGGAGGTCTTGGGCACCCGGTAGAAATCCTTAGGGGCAACAGTGGCTTTCTTGCAGCCGCTTTGCCGCAAAATCTTATTTTCGCTTCCCTCCACCGCCACGTCCACGGTATAGATCAGCTTCACATCCGGCTTTTTCCGGGCATCGATGGACCGGCGTACCAGCCGCAGGCTGCGAATTTTGGAAGCGGATATTTTCAGCAGCCGTGCCGCCTCAAAGGTAAGCTGGTGAGCGTTATGCTCCGGAGGCAGGCTAATATCCCGAATTCTAATCATCTTGTTTCCTTTCCGGCACCGGAACCGGCACACCGTCCGGAACTCCAGGCCCACTGCAGGTTGTAGCCACCGCAGTCACCGTCAATATCCAGCACCTCGCCGCAGGCATACAGTCCCGGAACAAGCTTACTTTCCATGGTTTCCGGGTTGAAATCCTCAGTCAACACGCCGCCGGCGGTGACTTGGGCGCTGTCCATGCCCAGAGGTTCCGTCAATACAATGTCAAAACCCTTCACTGCGGCGCAAACCTGCTCCAATTCCTCATTCCTCAAGGCAGATACCGGCTGATTGGCGCAGATCCCGGCGGCCTTCGTCAGCACCCGACCCAGGCGGTTATGAAGGATGCCGGTGAGTAAATCGTCGGTGAGGATCGGCATTTCTCTGCGGCGAACAAGCTCTGCAAGCAGATCTTTTTCGTCGGTATCCGGCAAAAGATCCAGTCGGCATAGCCACTCTCCCTTGCCTTGGCAGGCATCCCGGGAAATTTCAAACATCACCGGACCGGAAAGGCCGTACTCGGTAAACTGCACCTCGCCGGTGCTTTCTGCAGTAACAACACCATCGTGCAAAATTTGGGCGTGGCAATTGGCACGAACACCCTTCAGCGACACAACGCCGTTCCAACCGCACTTTAACTGTACCAACGCAGGACGGAGCTTGCTCACCCGGTGACCCATGCTCCGCAAAAGCTGATAGCCGGACATAGAGCCGCCCAACTTTGTGCCAGCCAGACCGCCGCAGGCGATGATCAGCTTATCGCAAAACTGTTCATCCGCATAAAAACCGCCGTCTACTTTCCGAATACGCTTGATCTCCACACCGGATTCGATGCGGATATTGGGCTTATTCAGGGCAAATCGCAGCACATCCAGCACGGAATTGGCCTGATCGGAGTAAGGATACACCCGTCCGGAAGGCTCGGACACGGTAAACAGTCCCATCTCCCGGAACCACCGGAGGGTATCCGCAACATTGAACTGCGCCAGCGCCTTTGTGGCAAATTCCGGGGCATCCCCGTGGAATCCCCCCTCATTTGCATGAAGATTTGTCAAATTACAACGACCGTTTCCGGTAGCCTGAAGCTTGCGCCCCAGCCGTGCCTGCCGCTCAAACAGAATCACCTGCACATCCGGATTTTCCGATGCCGCCAACGCCGCAGCCATACCGGAAGCGCCGCCGCCAATAATGCCAATAATCATGCGTTCACCCACTTTCTTCCCTACATTATAGCCCAAACTGCTTCTTATGACAAGAAAAACTTCCTTGCAATCGGCAAAAGCTGTGGTATAATACCCTTGGTGATTACATGAACCGAGAAAATATCGACAAAATCGCCCAGTCCGGGGAGGATCGAATGCTCCTTTCCAAGCTCTGGGACAAAATATGTGCCGGCATGCGCAAGAATATCCCCGCCAACACCGGTTTTCTCTCTCCCCGGGAGCAGGAATTGGCTCGTTTTCTTTTTGGCGAACCGGAGGGGCTGCACGTCTTTGGCGGCTATGAGGATGCGGAGCGGCGGATGCTCTGCTACCTCCCGGAATATCTGGAACCGGAATCTTTGTGGTACGATGCGCCTCTTGTGTGTCTGCGGGCTACCTTCTACGAAGAAGACAGTCCCAGCCACCGGGATTTTCTGGGTGCGCTGATGGGTGCCGGTATCACCCGGGAGTCTGTGGGCGACATTTGCGTAAGCAAAGGAAGCTGCGATTTCTTCGTAACTCAGGAAATCGCCCCATATCTTTTGCAAAATTTCACCTCCGCTGGGCGTGTGCGGCTTCGCTTGCAGGAAATCCCCTTGACAGAAGCGGTCATTCCCCAACCGGAAGTTAAGGAAATTCGGGACACCGTAGCTTCCCTGCGGCTGGACAGCATAATCGCTTCCGGTTTTCGCATGGGACGCAGCGCTGCGGCACAGTATATCACCGCCGGGAAGGCCGCAATCGACGGTCTGCCTTGCGAAAAATGTGATAAGCAGGTCACGGAAGGCTCCAAGATTGCCCTCCGGGGTCTGGGCAAAATCAAGTTAGAATCCGTCAACGGCCAGACGAAAAAGGGTCGAATTTCGGTGGTTATCCACCGCTATGTGTGAGGAATTATTATGAGTATGGATGAAGTGATCGCCCGCATCAACGAGCTGGCAAAAAAGGCAAAGACCGAAGGTCTGACCGAGGAAGAAACCATTGAACGGGACAAGCTGCGCCGCATCTACATTGATTCGGTGAAGGCAAGCCTGGTAGGTCATCTGGAAAACACCTATATCGTAGGCCCCGACGGTCAGAAGCGGAAGCTTGAGCATAAGTAAGTTGCTCCAAAACAGGCAACTTTTCCCCCTCAGCCATCATGGTTGAGGGGGTGATTATTTTGAAGGAACTGATTTGTACCGGTGCCGGTATCATCGGTGCGGGGCTTGCATGGCTATTCGGCGGCTGGGATGCAGCTTTTGTGGCGCTGCTCATCTGCATCGGCATCGACTATATTTCCGGTAGCCTTTTGGCGCTTGTTTTTCACAAAAGCAGCAAAACCGCCAGCGGCGCCTACAATTCTGCCTATGGGCTGAAGGGGCTTTGCAAAAAATGCCTGATGATTCTGTTTGTGGCAGTGGGCGTGCAGGTGGATCGGCTTTTGGGTGCTGACTATGTCCGGGATGCCATCTGCATCGGTTTCAGTGTCAATGAGATCTTATCCATTACGGAAAATCTGGGACACGCCGGCGTTCCGATGCCAAAAGCGGTCAAGGAAGCTCTTGAGCAACTGCATAACCACCAATAAAATTCGGTGCAGTCCATCCGGGCTGCACCGTTTTTTCATCCCCCCCGGGGGCTTCACAGGCGAAAATGGATATGATATAATCCCT
Organism: Faecousia sp.; assembly: GCA_045654265.1. Lineage (GTDB taxonomy): Bacteria > Bacillota > Clostridia > Oscillospirales > Oscillospiraceae > Faecousia. Next base: position 2,368 of record JAZONA010000093.1, on the reverse strand, counting down.
CCATCAATAAGAAAAGAGGTTCCCTATGAAACAATCCCACATCAAATCTCTCTGCATTACAGCCATCTGTATTGCATTATGCTGTGTCCTGCCTGCGGCATTTCACGCCATGGGTGTCGGCACCGCATTTTCTCCCATTCACATTCCCGTGCTTCTGTGCGGCATGATCTGCGGCGGCGGTTACGGTCTGGTCTGCGGTCTTATCGGCCCGATTCTGTCCAGTCTGCTCACCGGTATGCCCCCTGCCACCGGCCTGGTATCCATGGTTCCGGAGCTGATGATTTACGGACTGGTCAGCGGTCTGTGCATGTGGCTGATCCGCACCAAGCATATCTTCGCTGATCTGTACATCTCCTTGGTCAGCGCCATGCTCATGGGCCGAATTGTCGGCGGCATCGCCAAGGTGCTGTTCTTTCTTGGCAAAAACAAGAGCTACGGCTTTGTCGCTTGGGTATCTGCCTATTTTGTTGAATCTTTGCCCGGTATCATCTGCCACCTGATCCTGATCCCCATGCTGATCCTTGTGCTGATGAAGGCTAAGGTCATTCCCCCTCGCTATATTCCCAAAACGGTTCAGGAGTAAGCCATGGATAAGCAAGTTATTTCTGATTTTTTTGACAAATGCGCTCCTTGGTGGGATGCAGACATGATTCGCAACGAGATCATTATTGCCACGATCCTAGATAACGCAGGCATCGATACCGGCATGGACGTGCTGGATGTGGCCTGCGGTACCGGTGTGCTGTTCCCGGACTATATGAAGCGGAGTGTTAATTCCGTTACCGGCATTGACATTTCTCCCGAAATGGCCCGCATAGCACAAGAGAAGTTCCCCCAGGTCAACGTAATCTGCGGCGATGTGGAAACCACCGCCTTTGACCGAAAGTTTGACGCCATTATGGTGTACAACGCATTCCCCCATTTCCCTGATCCCAAGCACCTGATCGACGTTTTGGCCAAGCTGGTCAAGCCCGGTGGACGGCTTAGTGTTGCCCACGGCATGAGCCGTGCCCAGTTGCAGCAACATCACGCCGGACGGGCAGCACAAGTATCCATTGATTTGATCCACGAGAAGGAACTGGCAGCGCTGTTTGCGCCTTATTTTGATGTGGATGTTATCATTTCCAATGATCGGATGTATCAGGTGGCAGGCAAGCGCCGGGAGGGTGAGATCCACTCCCACGGCGGTCATAGCCATGCCCACTCCCACAGTCATGTCCACGACCACAGTCACACCGGCGGTCACAGCCATTGTGACAACGATACCCCCATGGAAGAGTTGCTGGCGCTGATGAAGTACATGGTCATGCACAACGACACCCATGCTCAGGAAATGGCAGAGCTGGCTCTGAAGATCCGTGACATGGGTAAGGTTGGTGCCTACAAAAAGATCATGGATGCGGTAGCGGACTTTGACGTGCTGAATTCTAAATTTGATGCCGTTCTGCGGGAACTGCAAGCAGAAGCCCTGTAATAGCAACCCCCTCCAAGCTTTGGCTTGGAGGGGGATTATTTCGAATTATACACACTTATATAAAACACGCATATCACTGCCCCAGCAATCTATACGGTTTTCCTGATAGATATAGCCATACTTCTCATAAAGCCCCACATGATCGCTTGCAATGTAGACCTTGGTATAACCCATGCTTGCTGCTTCCGCTTCACTACGGGCGATCAGGCGGCCAGCACAGCGGTTTCCACGGTACTCCGGCTTGGTGTAGACAAACCCAATCCAGGGTGTCAGCGTTTCGTCACGCACCGCATCCTGACCGGTAAGAGTGAGAAAGGATACCAGCTTCTCCCCATCCATAAGAATATACAGCTTGCCCCAGCCGCCCAGAGTATCGTTGAAGGTGCCCTTCCGCAGCAGATCTGCCAAGAAATGCGCCGCACTCCAGTCACAGCTGTCAATATCAGCAAGAATTTTCTCCTGATTGCTATATTCAAAATAATTGTAAATTTCCATATTTGTTCTCCCTTCGTAGCTCTATCGATGAATCGGTTATAATGAATCAGTATATCCACGGATGAAATATAGATTACAGATGGATTGCCCCGTCCATTTGGACGGACTTAGTTAAAAAAGGACTTCACGAAAGTGAAGTCCTTTTTTCTGGAGGTACCGGCCAGATTTGAACTGGCGGATCAGAGTTTTGCAGACTCGTGCCTTACCACTTGGCTACGGTACCATATGAAATAAGGAACGCTAAGCGTTCCTTATCTTTTTGGAGCGGGTGACGAGGCTCGAACTCGCTACCTCCACCTTGGCAAGGTGGCGCTCTACCGGATGAGCTACACCCGCATCTTGGTGCCTCCGGTCGGAATCGAACCAACGACACGTGGATTTTCAGTCCACTGCTCTACC